>NZ_DAIUCO010000052.1:0-23316 GCF_036846085.1 Noviherbaspirillum sp.
CAGGAGAAGAATACCAACCATGGTTTAGTGATTTAAAAATTGCAGGTGCCCGCCTATCGAGCTCCCGGTGCGCCAGTCATGCGGCTTTTTCCAACGCATCGATGAACATGCCCGCCACGTCGAAGCCTGTTTGCTGCTTGATTTCCTGGAAACAGGTCGGGCTGGTCACGTTCACTTCGGTCAGGTAGTCGCCGATTACGTCCAATCCTACCAGCAATAAGCCGCGCCCTGACAGAACCGGACCCAGTGCCTCGCCGATCTCGCGGTCCCGCGCCGAAATCGGCTGCGCCACGCCGAGGCCGCCGGCGGCGAGATTGCCGCGCACCTCCCCGTTTTGCGGAATGCGCGCCAGGCAAAACGGTACGACTTGCCCGCCGATCAGCAGGATACGCTTGTCGCCCTTGTCAATTTCCGGAATGAAGCGCTGCGCCATGATGGTCCGGCTGCCGTTGTCGGTCAGCGTCTCGATGATGGAGCCGAGATTCATTCCATCCTGCTTCACCCGGAAAATGCCGGCGCCGCCCATGCCGTCCAGCGGCTTGAGGATCACATCCTTGTGCAGTGCGTGAAAGGCCCGCACTTTTTCGGTATCGCTGGTCACCAGCGTCGGCGAGGTGAACTGCGGGAACTGGGCAATCGCCAGCTTTTCGTTATGACTGCGGATCGCTTCCGGCCGGTTGACGATGCGCGCGCCTTGCGCTTCGGCGAGTTCGAGGAGATACGTCAGGTAAACATATTCCATGTCGAACGGCGGGTCCTTGCGCACCAGCACCGCATCGAATTCGCCCAGCTTCATCACCGCCGGCGCATGGGTCTTGTACCATGCGTCCTCATCACCGGTCAGTGTGACACGGGCGATGGCGGCGCTCACCACGCCGTCTTCGAGCGCCATGTCCTTCTGCTGGAATGCATAGACCTCGTGCCCGCGCCGGCCGGCTTCCGCCATCATGGCGTAGGTGGTGTCCTTGTAGGTTTTGAAGGTATCGAGGGGATCGGCTAGGAAGGCGAATTTCATGGTTGTTTTGGTTGGATTTGTGTACAAGAGCTGCGCTGGAGTTATGGAGGCATGGTGTCGCGAGATCGTTTATGCCGAAGACCTGTGCATTTGAGTCTTCGCTCGCACATTGCGATGCGTCCGCACACCCTCGGTAAGGTCCCCTCCCCCTCTCAGGGGGAGGGCTAGGGTGGGGGTAGTGAGGTTGAGCTGACGGATGCAGTCGCTCGACCTCACTACCCCTGTGCGGGCCACCCCATCCCAACCTTCCCCCTCGCCGGGCGCCCCTGTAAGGGGGAAGGAGCCTGACTGTGAACTTGATCAGGTAGTCACACGTATCACCACGATGTCTTATCTTTTCGATTCAGTGAATCTGAGTTCGCAACCCGTTCACCGATAATTCAATAAATCTCCGGATTCGGATCGGTCTTTTCCATTTCCACCGACGCCGCCAGCAATGCCAGCCGCGCCACCACGCCGTACATATAAAACCGGTTCGGCGCAGCCGTGCCCGGCTTGGCCTGCAGGTCCGGCAGCGCATGCTGCTGGGCGAATGCCAGTGGAACAAAATGCGCGCCGGGCGAGTTCAGGTTTTCATCGACGCCACGCTCCGCATGCACGCGGTAGAAACCGCCGACGACATACCGGTCGATCATGTACACCACCGGCTCGGCCACGGCATCGTTGATATGCTCGAACGTATGCACGCCTTCCTGGATGATGACGTCGCTGACTTCCAGCCCTTCCTTGACCACCGACATCTTGTTGCGCTGCTTGCGGTTCAGGTCCTTCACCTCGCTCGCATCCTTGACCGTCATGATGCCCATGCCGTAGGTACCGGCATCCGCCTTCACGATCACGAATGGTGTTTCCTTGATCCCGTATTCCTTGTATTTCTTGCGGATCTTGGTTAGCAGCATGTCGACATTAGTCGCCAGGCAGTCCTCGCCGGTACGCTCCTGGAAATTGATTTCGCCGCATTTCGCGAAATACGGATTCAGCATCCATTGGTCGACGTCGATCAGCTTGGCGAACTTCTTGACCACCTCGTCGTAGGCCGCGAAGTGATTGGTCTTGCGCCGCACCGCCCAGCCGGCGTGCAGCGGCGGCAGCAGGTTTTGCTCATGCAGGTTTTCCAGCACCGACGGGATGCCGGACGACAGGTCGTTGTTGAGCAGGATGGTGCAGGGGTCGAAATTCTTCAGGCCGAGGCGGCGGCCATTGTTTTGCCGCTCCAGCGGCTCCAGCGTGAGCGATGTGCCGTCCGGCAGGTCAATCTGCGTCGGTTCCTTGACGTCGTCGGACAAGGAGCCGAGCCGGACATTCAGGCCGGTCTGGCGGAAGATCTGGATCAGGCGGGAAACGTTCTGCAGGTAAAACGTATTGCGGGTGTGGCGTTCCGGGATCAGCAACAGGTTCTTCGCATCCGGACAGTACTTTTCGATGGCAGCCATCGCAGCCTGTACCGCAAGCGGCAGCATTTCCGCCGATAAATTATTGAAACCGCCGGGGAACAGATTCGTATCGACAGGCGCCAGCTTGAAGCCGGCGTTGCGCAGGTCGACTGAACAATAAAAGGGCGGGGTATGTTCCTGCCATTCCAGCCTGAACCAGCGCTCGATGGCGGGCGTGGCAGCCAGAATTTTCTTCTCCAGGTCGAGAAGCGGGCCATTCAGGGCCGTGACGAGATGCGGAACCATATAAGCCTTAGATAAATGACATTGACGCCAATGCGGAAAACGTTATCGATTCTAACGGGAATCGTCGATCCGCGTCCGCTGCCTGTTGCATGCCTGATCATGCATTTGATGCATGAATGGCAACGTCATGTTGCCGGCAACCAGCGCATGAAACGGGCTGTGTCCGGCCAATTTGGGGCTTGAAAGTCTTTTTTAAAGCCGGGGACAAAAAAAAGCGCCTCCCGCAGGAGGCGCCCGAAAAAACCGCTTGGAAAAACGAACTCGTTGTATATCAGTACATCAAGCGTGGTAAGCGGATTCGCCGTGGCTGGAAATATCCAGGCCTTCGCGCTCTTCCTCTTCCGGCACGCGCAGGCCGACCAGCAGGTCCACCAGCTTGAAGGCGATGAAAGCGACCACACCCGACCAGATGACTGTAGTAATCACACCCTGGAACTGGATCCAGACCTGGCCGACGATCGAGTAGTCTTCAGCGACCTTGTTGGCAACATAATCGTAGATGCCGGTGCCGCCGAGTGCCGGCGATGCGAACACGCCGGTCAGCAGCGCGCCGAGGATACCGCCGACGCCATGCACGCCGAACACGTCGAGCGAGTCGTCCGCGCCAAGCATGCGCTTGAGGCCGTTGACACCCCACAGGCAGGTAATGCCGGACAGCAGGCCGATCACGATGGCGCCCATCGGGCCGACGAAACCGGCAGCCGGTGTGACGGCAACCAGGCCGGCAACCGCACCGGAAGCAGCACCCAGCATCGACGGCTTGCCTTTGCCCATCCACTCGCCGAAAGACCAGGAGAGTGTTGCAGCGGCAGTAGCGAAGATGGTGTTGACGATCGCCAGTCCGGCCGCGCCGTTGGCTTCATAGGCGGAACCGCCGTTGAAACCGAACCAGCCCACCCACAGCAGCGAAGCACCGATCATCGTCATGGTCAGCGAGTGCGGCGCCATGGATTCGCGGCCGTAGCCGACACGCTTGCCGATGACATAGGCACCCACCAGGCCGGCAACGGCGGCGTTGATGTGCACCACGGTACCGCCGGCGAAATCAAGCGCGCCCTTCTGGAACAGCCATCCGGCGGCAGCGGTCGCCTTTTCAGCGGCGGCGGCATCGGTGTAGGCGTCCGGGCCGGCCCAGAACCAGACCATGTGCGCGATCGGCAGGTAGGAGAACGTGAACCACAGCACCACGAACAGCAGCACGGCGGAGAACTTCACGCGTTCGGCGAACGCGCCGACGATCAGGCCGCAGGTAATGGCGGCGAAGGTTGCCTGGAAGGCGACGAAGATGAACTCCGGGATTACCACGCCCTTGCTGAAGGTCGCCGCAACGGAATCGACGGTAATGCCCTTCAGGAACAGGCGGTCAAGCGAGCCGATGAAACTGCCCCCTTCGGTGAACGCCAGCGAATAGCCATAGATCGCCCACAGCACCGTGATCAGGGAGAAGATCATGAAGACCTGCATCAGCACCGACAGCATGTTCTTCGAGCGGACCAGGCCGCCGTAGAACAATGCAAGGCCGGGAATGGTCATCAGGATGACCAGCACGGTCGCCACGATCATCCAGGAGGTGTCGCCCTTGTTGGGCACCGGAGCTGCGGCGGCTGGCGCTGCGGAGGCTGCGGCTGCGGGCGCAGTCGTGGCACCGGAGGAAGCGGCAGCTCCGGCGGCGGAAGCCGCTGCATCGCTGCCGGCCGGCGCGGAGGATGGAGAGGACGGTGTCGTGGTCAGTGCGACCGTGTCACCGGCGGCCGGCGCATCGGCGGCCAGCGCCGGCTGCCCGAAACCGACCGCGAACAGCAAGGTGCTGGCCGCGATAAAGCTGAGGATCTGTTTTTTCATGGTGATATCTCCGCGTTAGAGTGCGTCTTTGCCGGTCTCGCCGGTACGGATACGCACTACCTGCTGCAGGTCGTATACGAATATTTTTCCGTCGCCGATCTTGCCGGTACGGGCCGCTGCCTCGATCGCTTCGATCACGCGATCGACAATGGCTTCATCGACGGCCACCTCGATTTTTGTCTTCGGCAGGAAATCGACGACATACTCGGCGCCGCGATACAGCTCGGTATGTCCCTTTTGCCGGCCGAAGCCCTTGACCTCGGTCACGGTGATGCCCTGGACGCCGATGGCGGACAAGGCTTCACGGACTTCGTCCAGCTTGAAGGGTTTGATGATCGCAGTGATCAGTTTCATGATGACCTCGGTTTAGAAAGTTTTGCTGATCGACAGCACTGCGCGGCCCTTGCCGAGATTTTTCCCGTTCGGACCGACATAGGCGTCGGTGTTGGTGTCGATGTACGCAAGGCTGCCGGTCATGAAGCCGAAATCCTTGGTGACGCCGAGCTTGTAGTCGGTATAGCTGGCGGCGGAGTTGTTTCGTACGCGCTGGCGGCCGGCATGCAGGTTGACGGTGAAGCCGTTGCCGACGTCGATGTTGGCGCCGATATCGAGGTAGCCGCTGTTCTTGCTGTCGGCGAAGCCGAACAGGTTGGTCACCGAATGCGAATACTTGATGTAGGCCGGTCCGTAGCCGATCTGGCCGTAGATCTCGGTGGTATTGGCGCTCGGGTTCAGGTTATTCGATGGGTAGATATAGGTCAGCACGCCGACGTCGTACGGCACGTCCGGTACAATCTCGCCGCGTTTGCCGGCATAGATGTCCCATTCGATGTTCGCATCGCCGCCCGGCACATCCTTGATCCATTTGATGGTGGAAAGCCATGTGCCGACATAGAAGCCGCTCGGGTTGTTGACGTAATCCGCGCCGCCTTGCAGAGCCGGGTCCAGACGGGTCTGCGAAATGCCACGGTAGCGGTAGTCACTGACAACTGCAGCGTTGAAGCTTACTTCGTGATCCGGCTTCTTATCCTGCGCCTGGGCGGTACTGCTCATAAATGCGGCGGTGACAGCCGTGGCAAGAATCAGTTTTTTCATGGCGCTTCCCTTAGTTATGTTGGATAAAACAAGAACATCTGATGACGATGGAACTTGCATCGTGATTAGCAGGACTCATGCCACCCAATTTCGCCATGGATACGTTATATTTTTTGCACCAATCCCGCGCCGGGGTATTGTTATTTTGCGAGACGGGCTACGATATGCACATTGCTGCACCCTGCTTTGCCGTCGACGCACCAGATTGATGCGCACCAGATTGAAGCGACGACATCCAATCGCACCACGACGGTGCCACCCCCTCCAAACAAAGGTCCACTATGGAACGCAATAACTTTTTTAATGATCTGCAGGCAAAAATCAGCCAGGCAATTGAGAACTCTCCCGCCAAGGATCTCGAAAAAAACGTCAAGGCGATGCTGAACCAGGGTTTTTCCAAGCTCGATCTCGTGACCCGCGAGGAATTCGATATTCAGAGCCAGGTACTGGCGAAGACCAGGGCCAAGCTGGAAGCGCTGGAAGCCCGTGTTGCCGAACTGGAAGCACGCCTGGGCAAGTAGATTGATGCGCAAGGCGCATCGCCGATAGCCGGCGGCAATATCCGCCGGACCTAACAAAAACAATAAACGAGGTATGGGATGAGCCTAGCCGTCTTGAAAAGCCGTGCCCTGGCGGGCATGCAGGCGCCGGAAGTCACCGTCGAAGTGCACTTGGCCAATGGGCTGCCGCAATTCACGATCGTCGGGTTGCCGGAAACCGAAGTGAAGGAATCGAAGGACCGGGTCCGGGCGGCGCTGCAGAATGCACGTTTCGAATTCCCGGCCCGACGGATCACCGTCAATCTCGCGCCGGCCGACTTGCCGAAGGAATCCGGCCGTTTCGACCTGCCGATCGCGCTGGGCATCCTGGCGGCGTCGGGGCAGATGCCGGCCGATGAACTGGGAAAGTACGAATTTGCCGGCGAACTATCGCTGTCCGGAGACTTGCGCCCGATCCGCGGCGCGCTGGCCATGACCTTCGCCATGCATCGCGCTGGCGGCGATTCCGGCGCAAAGCGCGCCTTTATCTTGCCACGCGCGAACGCCGACGAGGCAGCCCTGGTGACCGATGCAGCGATTTTCCCGGCCGATTCGCTGCTGCAGGTATGCGCCCACTTCGCCGCCGCCGACCCGGATACGCGCCTCGGCCGCCATGTCCCAGGCGCCTCGCCGGCAACGGCGTCCCACCCGGATTTTTCCGATGTGAAGGGCCAGGCGCAGGTGAAGCGGGCGCTGGAAGTCGCAGCCGCCGGCGGACACAGCGTTTTGATGATGGGCCCGCCCGGCACCGGCAAGTCGATGCTGGCGTCGCGCTTTCCGGGCATCCTGCCGCCGATGACGGATGAGGAAGCCTTGGAATCGGCGGCGGTGCAATCGCTGAACGGCGGCTTCTCCATCTCCAAATGGAAGGCCCGCCCCTACCGCGCCCCGCACCACACCGCCTCCGGCGTCGCACTGGTCGGCGGCGGCAGCGCACCCCGCCCGGGCGAAATCTCGCTCGCCCATCGCGGCGTGCTCTTCCTCGATGAACTGCCGGAGTTCGACCGCCGCGTGCTGGAGGTATTGCGCGAGCCGCTGGAGTCCGGCCACATCACGATCTCGCGTGCCGCGCGGCAGGCCGATTACCCGGCGCGCTTCCAGCTCATCGCCGCGATGAATCCCTGCCCTTGCGGCTATCTCGGGCATCCATCCAACAAATGCCGCTGCACGCCGGAGATCGTCGCCCGATACCAGGGGAAGATCTCCGGCCCGCTGCTCGACCGCATCGACATGCAGATCCAGGTCGGCGCATTGGCGCAGGAGGATTTGCTGAAGCAGGCCGATGGCGAGCCGTCCTCCGCGATCGCCGCGCGGGTCGGGGAAGCCTATGCGATGCAACTGGAGCGACAGGGCAAAGGCAATCACCTGCTCTCACCTGCGGACATCGATACATACTGCAAGCCGGATGCCGGCGGAGAACAGTTGCTGCGCACGGCAATGACGCGCCTGAACTGGTCGGCGCGGGCGTATCACCGCGTGCTGAAGGTTGCACGGACGATTGCCGATCTGACTGGGGCGTCGACGATCGGGCAGGCGCACGTGGCAGAAGCGATCCAGTATCGGAGGGCGTTACGGGAACAGTGAGAGTTGATCGATCTATCAACCGTGCCCCCATGCAAACCCGGCGCTGCCGACAATGACTGGCAGAACGTCATATCATTTAGCCATTCGCGCCAACCCATCGCCTGTGCCGCATGTTCCACCACCCCTCCGAGTTCGTTACCTTCAAATCCACCCCGCATCTGCCGGGCGTGGAGCTGTATTCGGCGCGCCTGGTGGATCACGCATTCGCACCGCATGTGCATGACGGCTATTCGATCGGTGCGATCGAAGCAGGTGTCGAACGTTTTCGTTACCGCGGCACGGAACATGTTGCGCCGGCCGGAACCCTGGTGCTGTTGAACCCGGACGAGCTGCATACCGGCCAGGCGGAGGTCGATGCCGGCTGGACTTACCAAATGCTGTATATCGAGCCCCAAGCGCTTCGCGAACTGACCGGCAGCGAGGCATTCTTTCCGCAGGCGGCGGTGCATGATCCGCAATTGGCCAAGGCTTACCGCGCGCTGTTCCGGCGGATGTGGGATGCGCAAGACGACCTGGCGTTCATTTCCGATTTCACCCGGCTGGTCGATACGATGGTCATCCGCTACGGCAAGCATGCCAGCGCGCTGCAACCGGCATCGCCACATCGTGGACATCGCATGGCGTCAATGCAAAGAGTGCTCGATTGCATCGAGGCGCATCTCGACCAGCCGCTCGGCATCGAGACCCTCGCCGCCGAAGCGGGCCTGTCGGTATTTCACTTCGTCCGCACCTTCTCCACGCTGTTTCATGCCACGCCGCACCAGTATGTGCAGGCACGCCGTGCAGCGCGCGCGAAGTCCCTGCTGGCGCAAAGGACGACACCGTCCGACACCGCGGCGGCCGTCGGCTTGACCGATCAGAGTCACCTGAACAGGTGGTTCAAGCGGACCTATGGCGTCACGCCTGCGCAGTACCAACAGCAAATCGGTACAAGACCCGCCGCTTCCGTCCGCCGATAATGCGCGTAGTCGGATGCCGCACCATATATCCCTTATTGCATCCTTTGTTGCATTCCTTTCATTGATTGTTTCTCCATGCTGATCGGTTTTTTGTGCGCGCTCGGCGCCGGCCTGATGTGGGGCCTGGTGTTCGTTGCGCCGTTGATGCTGTCGGACTATCCCGGCCTGGTGCTGTCGTTCGGCCGCTATATCGGCTTCGGCCTGATTGCGCTGGTGCCGGCGTTATTCGATCGCGAGCGCTTGGCCGCATTGTCGAAGGCGGACTGGATCGCCGCCTTCCGGCTCGCGCTGGTCGGCAACATCCTGTATTACGCCGCGCTGGCGACCGCCATCCAGCTGGCCGACGCACCGTTGCCGGCGATGCTGATCGGCACGTTGCCGGTGGTGATCGCCGTATGTTCGAACTGGTCGCCGGGTCACCCATCGGAATCGATCGCATGGCACAAATTGGCGCCGTCGCTGGTCATCATCTTCATGGGGCTGATGCTGGTGAACATGAGCGAACTGGAACACCTGGACGGCAAACGCCCGCTGGCGGATTACGCCATCGGCTGCGTGATCGCGCTGGGTGCCGTTGCCGCCTGGACCTGGTATCCGATCATGAACGCACGTCACCTGAAACAGAACACGCATATCCGCTCATCGACATGGGCCACCGCGCAAGGGCTGGCAACGTTGCCGCTGGCGCTGGCAGGCTTCGCCGCCTATGGCGTCTATGTGCATGCCGGCGACGGCGCCTATGACTTTCCGCTTGGTCCGCGTCCGCTGCCGTTCATCGGGCTGATGCTGACGCTCGGTCTGTGCGCATCCTGGCTCGGCACGCTGCTCTGGAATCGCGCCAGCCAGAAACTGCCGACGTCGCTGACCGGTCAGCTCATCGTATTCGAGACCCTCTCCGCCCTGCTGTATGCGTTCGCATGGCGGGGCGAAGCGCCGGCGCCGCAGGTGATCGCAGGCATCCTGCTGCTGTGCGTCGGCGTGATGTTCGGCATACGTACCTTCCGCACTGCCTGACCGGGTCGTATCGGTGCCCGACCAGCTCCTGATGCAGCGCAGGCATCGCGCCGCCGCTGCTGTTACCATGCCGATCATGCCGATCTTGCCGAATTTCCCTTCTTCCCTTTTGCTCGCCGCAGCAATTTTCCTGACCGCCTGCAGCCCGACCTTCGATTGGCGCGAAGTGCGTGGCCCGGATGCGTCATACACCGTGTTACTGCCGGGCAAACCTGCCACGGTGTCACGCGAGATCAATCTCGACGGCACGCCGGTCAACATGACAATGACCGCCGCCGAAACGGCGGGCGTCACCTTTGCCGTCGGTACCGCGAAGATGGCGGATGCCGCTGCCGCGGGCAGAGCGGTAAGCGCCATGAAAACAGCGCTGGTGAAGAATATCAACGGTACCGTCCGGCAGGAGAAGCCCCTGGCCAACGGCATGTATATCGAAGCGGCCGGCCCGGCTGCCGCAGGGGGCGAACCCAGGTTGCTGTATGCCCGCTTCCTGTCGAAGGACAACCGCATCTTCCAGGTCGTGATGACCGGCAAGGAAGCATCGATGTCGCGCGATGCGGCGGAGATGTTTTTCGGTTCCTTCAAGAACTGACATGCGGTTTCTGAGCGGCGCACTCGCGGTGCGCGTCTTTCTCTGCTTCGCCAGCGCCTACTTCCTGTCCTATGCATTCCGCTCAATCAATGCGGTGATCGCACCGGCGCTGATGGATGACGTCGGCTTGTCCGCCGCCGACCTTGGCTTGTTGTCGTCGGCCTATTTTCTGACCTTTGCCGCGCTGCAGTTACCGCTCGGCATCTGGCTCGACAAATACGGACCGCGCCGCACCGAGACGGCATTGCTGATCTTCGCCGCCGCCGGCGCGGCGCTCTTCGCGGCAAGCGATTCGCTGTCGGGTCTGTGGCTCGGCCGCGCCCTGATCGGCATCGGCGTATCGGCCTGCCTGATGGCGCCCTACAAGGCGTACCGGCTATGGTTCGCGCCGGAACGTCAGGCGCAATTGGCAAGCTGGATGCTGGTGGCGGGCACCTCCGGTGCATTGGCATCGACTGTTCCGGTGAATGCGGCCCTGCCATCGATCGGCTGGCGCGGCGTGTTCTGGATCATGAGCGGCATGATCCTGCTCTGCGCGACGGCGATTTTCTTTCTGCTCAGGAAAGTGGAGATCACCCACCCCGCACCGCAGGCGCCTGCCAACACCGGCGCGAAAGTGGAAGCGCCGGGATATCGTCAGGTTTTTCGCCATCCGTATTTCCGGCGCGTCGCCGTCCTCGGCGTAATCAATCACGGCAGCTTCATTGCATTGCAGACACTATGGGCCGGCCCCTGGATGAACACGGTGCTCGGCATGGACAAAAACCAGACGGCGCAGATCCTGTTCATTTTCAATCTCTGCCTGATGCTGACGTATCTCTGCCTGGCATGGTGGGCGCCGCGCAAAGTGTCACAGGACGGCAGCCGCGGATGGCCCGTCATACGGGCCATCATCGTCGGCCTGATCGGCACCGTGCTCACGCAGGTTGCCATCGTGTTCGTCACCGCGCCATGGGCATGGATGCTTTGGCTGCCATTTGCCTTTTTCGTGACGGTAACAACCCTGGTACAGACCAGTGTCAGTCTTTCGTTTCCGTCCGCGCTTGCAGGCCGTGCGAACAGCGCATTCAATTTTCTGCTGTTCGTCGGCGCATTCATCATGCAATGGGGCATCGGCTTGCTGATCGATTTATTGCAGGCAATGGGCGCATCGCCCCCGGATGCGATGCGCGGCGCGTTCGGCATATGCCTTCTGTGCCAGGTCGCAACCCTCGCCGGGTTCATCGCCAATCGTGCCCAGCCGCAGCAGGCATGACGATTGAGCCCTGTCTACGGCAGTTCGTTGAGTCGTGCTATGGTTTCAACATTGATCAAAGACGGAGGCGCCATGCTAGTAAGATTCAAATCCAAGGCCGCAGCGGAAGTCCTGATGTACGAGGCACATGCAAAGCGCATCCTCGACTTGCTTCATAAGGACGTGAAGATGGGCATCATTACCGCCGCGGAAGCACCGCAGGCAGTGGCAAAGCTCGAAGAAGAAATCGCCGAGAGCCGGAGGCATCCGGCGTCCGAGGAAGTCGAACACGATATCGAAATGCATCACAATGAAAAAGGCGACGACAACGAGCATGAACAGGTGCAAATCGTGACGTTCGCCACGCGCGCCTATCCGCTTCTCGAAATGCTGCGCGCAGCGCAGCGAGGCGGCTACGACGTGATGTGGGGCGTCTATTGACGTCGCCGGTCGAGCGGAGGCTGAACGCCGCCGACGGAACGCCGCTGCAAGTCGTGGACTGGCCGGTCGACCGTGCACAGGGAAACGGGCGCGGCGTCGTATTGATGCACGGACTCGGCGAACATTGCGGCCGTTATTCGCATGTCGCGAAGTTCTTCAATGACAACGGCTGGTCGGTACGCAGTTACGACCACCGGGGCCATGGCCGCTCCGGCGGCGCACGCGGCGATGTGCCGGACAACGAAGCACTGGTGCGCGACGCCAAGGTGGTAATCGACGATTTCGCCCGGCAATTCGATGCACCGCCGCTATTGTTCGGCCACAGCATGGGCGGACTCTTCGCGGCACGTTTCGCCATCGCCGGCCTGTCACCGTTGCAGGCACTCATCCTGTCGTCACCCGCCCTGGCGCTGCCGTTATCGGCACCGCAGAAATTGCTGCTCGGCGTGCTGCGCGCCGCGGCACCCGGTTTCGGGGTGCCGAACGGCTTGCAAACCCGCTATCTGTCGCACGATCCCGCCGTTGAAACAGCTTACAAAAACGATCCGCTCGTGCATCCGAAGATCAGCGCGCGGTTATTGACCGCAATGTTTTCAGCAGTCGATTTTGCCCATGCGCATGCACCGACGCTCAAGATACCGACGTTGATGGTGGTCGCGGGCGACGACCGGCTGGTGGATGCGTCCGGCAGCGATGCATTCTTTGCACGGCTTGCGCCCGGCATCGGCACCATGCGCCGCTATCCGAATTTTTATCATGAGTTGCTGAACGAAACCGGCGCGCAACAGGTGTTCGACGACATGCGCCACTGGATGAGCGCCCTTCCGGCCTGAGCAATCGCGGCCGGGCTGCGGGACTGCGGCTACAATCACGGGTATTCTCCCGTCTGGACCGTTGCACATCTACCATGAACTTTCTCGGTATTTCCGATTTCGGCCTGTTCTGCGCCGCCGTGCTGCTGCTGAACGCCACGCCCGGCCCCGACACGGCCTATATCGTGGGACGCAGCATCGCGCAGGGGCGCGCCGCCGGCATCATGTCGGCGCTCGGCATCTCCGTCGGCTGCTGCGTGCATGCACTCGCTTCGGCGCTGGGATTGAGCGCCATCCTCGCCGCATCGTCCACCGCCTTCCTGGTCATCAAGCTGGCGGGCGGCGCCTACCTGATCTATCTCGGCATCCGCATGCTGATGGTCAAGCCGGCCGCAGACGCCGGCGTCGACGCTGCAAGTGCTGCTGCGCTTCGCGATCAACGCGCGCCGGCCACGATTTTCTGGCAGGCGATGATCACCAATGTGCTGAATCCGAAAGTCATTCTCTTCTTCCTCGCTTTCATCCCGCAGTTCGTGCAGGGCGAGTCATCGCAGAAGACAATCGCCTTCCTCGTTCTCGGCCTGGCGTTCGCAGCCATCAGCATGTGCTGGAACAGCGGCACCGCGCTTTTGGCTGGAACACTGGCGCGTCGCGCCGGACGCAATCCCCACGTCAGGTTGTGGCTTGAACGCGGCGTTGGTGCCGCCTTCGTCGCACTGGGCGCAAAACTGATGCTTACCAAGAATTGATTTTCCCTTGTCCAAACCGTCTCTCCCCCAACTGAAACCGGATTCCCTCGCCTATGCCCTCGTGGGCGCGGCGCACGCCGTGGTCCGGGTCCGTGCCGGCACCGCCCTGCCGCAGGCATTGGCCGGCATCTTTGCCGACCTTGACCCGCCGGCCCCGGCGCGCGGCGCGATTCAGGACATCGCCTACCGCAGCATGCGCACGCTCGGCAGAGCTGACGCGCTGCTGGCAAGGCTGGCAAACAAACCGCCGTCGCCGCCCCTCCTGCATGGCTTGCTATGCAGTGCCCTCGGCCTGATTTCCGCTGCCGACGACGAAGCCGCCGATATGCCGTACGAGGCGTTCACGGTTGTCAATCAGGCGGTTCACGCCGCTGCGTCCGGTCCTGATACCGCGCATGCGAAAGGCATGGTGAACGCGGTATTGCGACGCTTCCTGCGCGAGCGCGACAGCCTGCTGGCACAGGTTCTGAACAAAACTGAAGCGCGATGGAACTACCCCGAATGGTGGATCAGCGCGATGAAGGCCTCTTATCCGCAGCAGTGGCAAGCCATCCTGGACGCCGGCAACAGCGCGCCGCCCCTGACATTGCGGGTCAATCGCCGCCGCGCCGATGTGGCCGGGTATCTGCACACCCTGGCCGGGGCCGGCATGCCCGGCAACCAAATCGGACCGGATGCGGTACGTCTTGCACAACCGGTCCCCGTCTCGCGCATCCTCGGGTTCGCAGACGGACTGGTATCCGTTCAGGATGCGGCGGCCCAACTCGCGGCGCCGTTGCTGGATCTGCACGATGGCATGCGGGTGCTGGATGCCTGCGCCGCGCCCGGCGGCAAAACCGGGCACATACTGGAATGCGCGGACGTCGCATTGACGGCGCTCGACAACGACGCGCAACGACTGTTGCGGATTAAAGACAATCTGCTCAGGCTCGGATTGCAGGCCGATCTCAGGACCGGCGACGCGGCCGACGCGGAATGGTGGGACAAACAGCCGTTCGACCGCATCCTGGCGGACGTTCCGTGCACCGCGTCCGGTATCATGCGCCGGCATCCGGATATACGCTGGCTGCGCCGGAAAGGCGATGCAATGCAACTGGCGGCCATGTCCGGGCGGATTCTCGACAACCTGTGGCAGATGCTGCGACCGGGTGGTAAATTTCTGTTTGTGACTTGCTCGCTCTGGCCGCAGGAGTCGGAAATGCAAGCCGCCGCTTTCGCATCCCGCACCAGGGCGTTGCGCCTGCCCGCGCCCGGCCAGCTGCTGCCCACGTCAGGCGCTGAGCAAGATCACGACGGTTTGTTTTACGCTCTGTTTCAAAAGGCCGCGTGATAGTATCCCTTCAAATAATTTCAGGGCGGAGGCGATGATCTTCCTCATGCGCCGGCCCACCACTCGAGTGACACGTCGATTCTTTAATTCATTGGCTTGCCGGTTCATGACCTTGCTGTTCCTTGCCGCGTTCCTCGGGCCGGTACCGGCACGTGCGGCCGAGATTGAGATCAACCGGGTGACCCTGGAGAACGCCGACGAAGGTTACAAGCTTGGCATCAGCTTCGCGTTCGACCTGCCGCGTACGCTGGAAGACGCGATCATGCGCGGCTTTCCGCTGTACTTCACCACCGAAGTCGAACTGACACGGCCGCGCTGGTACTGGTTCGATGAAAAGGCCATCACCGCATCGCGCACCGTACGCATCTCGTACAACCTGTTGACACAGCAATATCATGCCGCCATCAGCGACGGCCTGCACCAGAGTTTCAGCACATTGGAAGACGCACTGTCGCTGGTGAAGCGTCCGGGCCGCTGGCTGATTGCCGACCGGGGCGTGCTCAAGCCCGGCGAGGTCTACAATGTCGCCGTGCGCATGGGACTCGATGTCGCGCGCCTTCCCAAGCCTTTCCAGGTGCACGCAATCAATAGCAGCGACTGGCGTTTCTCTTCTGACTGGAAACAGTTCAATTTCAAGGCGGAATAGCCGTGCCAAGGCATTTTCGATATTTCCTGGTGGTCGGCGGCGCGCTGGGCAGCATCCTGCTGTTCCTGCTGGCCTCCGCCGCTGAAAATTCGGCGTTCTTCGACAAACACTATCCCTGGCTGCTCGGACTGAACGCGGCGATGGCGGTCGCCCTGCTGGGGCTGGTCACGCTGCTGCTGGCGCGGCTGTACCGCCGCTATAAGCGCGGCGCGTTCGGCTCGCGCCTGATGGCGCGGCTGGTGCTTCTGTTTGCCATCATCGGCATATTGCCCGGCCTGATCATCTATGTCGTATCGGTGCAGTTCGTGTCGCGTTCGATCGAGTCATGGTTCAACGTCCGGGTGGAATCGGCGCTGGAGTCGGGACTGAACCTCGGACGCACCGCGCTCGATGCATCGCTGACGGACCTGAGCGCCAAGGCGCGCAATATAGCGCTTGAGCTTTCGGAAATGTCGGAGTCGGAACTGGTCACGCAATTGTCACGACTACGCGATCCGGGACAGCAGCAGGAAGCCACCATCATCACCTCCGGCGGGCAGATCGTCGCAACCGTCGGCGGGCGCTACGGCATGCTGGTGCCGGAGTTACCGACGCCGGCAATGCTGCGGCAGGCACGGATGACGCGAGGCTACGCGGCGATCGAAGGCGGCGTCGATCCTCCCGGCACCGCATCCCGGGATGCGCTTGCCGGCGCCACCATGACGCCGGGCGCGGGCACGAAGCCGCCGAGCGCGCAGAACGAACTGCGATTGAGGACGGTCGTTGCGATCCCGAACTCCGGCAGCGGCATGTCGTTGCAGGCCGATTCCTATTACCTGCAATTGACCCAGCCGGTGCCGGCCAGCCTCGCCGCCAATGCCGAGGCACTGCGCGCCGCCTACAGCGAGTACCAGGAGCGGGCGCTTGCGCGTACCGGCCTGCGCAAGATCTACATCACGACGCTGACCCTCACATTGCTGCTGGCGATCTTCGGCGCCATCACCGGCGCATTCCTGATTGCGGGTGATCTCGCCAAGCCGCTTCTGCTGCTGGCGGAAGGCACCAAGGCAGTGGCGGAAGGCAATCTGTCGCCGCGCCCCATCGTCACCACGTCCGACGAACTCGGCACGCTGACGCAATCCTTCAACACCATGACACGCCAGTTGTCGGAGGCCCGTGCCTCGGTTGAAAAGAACCGCGCGGAACTGGAGAACGCGAAGGCATATCTCGAATCGGTGCTGGCCAACATGTCGGCCGGCGTGATGGTCCTGGACAAGCACTTCCGGCTGGTTACCTGCAATGAATCGGTCGAGCGCATCCTGCGCCACAATTTCGATGCGCACATCGGCCAGCCGCTGTCGTCCATCGGCGGCCTTGAGCCGCTGGCAAACGCATTCACGAAGGCATTTTCCGAACAGAGCGCGCAATCCGCCTCGGCGGAATCCGGCCTGAGCGGACACTGGCAACAGCAGATCGAGGTGCCGCGCAAGGATGCCGGCCCGGATGATGACAATGGCATCACGCTGCTGGCGCGGGGGTCGCATCTGCCCGTTGCGGCCGGCACCGGCTATGTGGTGGTGTTCGATGATATTTCCGATGTCATTTCGGCGCAGCGCTCGATCGCCTGGGGCGAGGTCGCGCGCCGTCTTGCCCATGAGATCAAGAATCCGCTGACGCCGATCCAGTTGTCGGCCGAACGGCTGCAGATGAAACTGGAAAGCAAGCTGACGCCGCAGGACGCCGCCATGCTGACCAAGGGCACCGGCACGATTGTCAACCAGGTATCGGCGATGAAGCGCATGGTCGACGATTTCCGCGATTACGCCAAGACGCCGCCGGCAGTGCTCGAGCCGCTCGACCTGAACGCCCTGGTGGAGGAAATCCTGCACCTGTACCTGAGCGGCGACGACCGCGACATCATCAGGACATCGCTGGCGCCGGCATTGCCCCGGGTAATGGGCGACGCGACTCAGCTCAGGCAGGTCATCCATAACCTGCTGCAGAACGCGCAGGACGCCGCCGAGGACAAGACCGGCGATGATCATGCGCCGCACATCGATGTCCGCACCGAGGCGATCCACTACGATGGCTCGGACGGCGGCAAGCATATTGCCGTCCGGCTCACCATCATCGATAACGGTCCCGGCTTTTCTTCCAAGATCCTGGCGCGGGCGTTCGAACCGTATGTCACATCCAAGCCACGCGGTACGGGCCTGGGACTGGCCATGGTGAAAAAAATCATCGATGAACACGGCGGCCGGGTGGATATTCAAAACCGTCCCGACGGTAATGGTGCAAAAGTGGCAATTTTGCTGCTAAAGTTAGCCCCGGCTTAAAATAAAAGTGGTGTTTGACGGAATTGGCGTCGAACTTTTCTGGCAGGCAATACTCAATGGATCATCCTGCGTGTAGGCCCTTGGTGATGACGATGGCGTTGATTGCATAACGCCATTGAACGCGTCATTCAGGCATATGTGATGGATGCGATTTGGTGCTTGAACCGGAACGGTGACGCCGGAAAAGGCAGAAAGCTTGCAAAGCGATCGGGCATGGGCAACGGCGATCCTCTGATAACACACTCTTACAAATATCCCGCTCCGGTTTCAGGTTTTCCGCACCTTGACTGAGCGACAATTGACAGCGACATTGGCAGCAAAGAAGGCACGCAAATGGCAAATATTCTGGTAGTCGATGATGAAATGGGCATCCGCGAGTTGCTCTCCGAAATCCTGGGGGATGAGGGGCATGTGGTGACCACCGCAGAAAATGCGCGGCAGGCAAGGGAAACACGCGCGGCCGGGGCGCCGGACCTGGTCCTGCTCGACATTTGGATGCCGGATACCGACGGCGTCACCTTGCTGAAGGAATGGCAGCGCGACGGTTTGCTTACCATGCCGGTCATCATGATGTCCGGACATGCGACCATTGATACGGCGGTGGAAGCGACCCGTATCGGCGCACTGAATTTTCTTGAAAAGCCGATCGCCCTGCAAAAACTCCTGAAAGCCGTGCAGCAAGGCCTGACACGCAACCAGGAAGTCGCCCGGCCGGTACTTTACAGCGCGCACACCGCCCGTCCGGCGCCCGTGGCACATGACGAACCGTCCGTGCATGTCTCGGCCTTTTCGCCGCAGGCGTCCACCGTTGCGACCATGGCGCCCCATGTATCGGTGATGTCGCCCCAGCAAACAGAAACCCCGGGATTCAGCCTGTCCTTCGATCTCCCCTTGCGTGAAGCGCGCGATGCATTCGAACGCGCCTACTTTGAACATCATCTCAATCGCGAAGGCGGGAGCATGACGCGGGTCGCGGAAAGAACCGGCCTGGAGCGTACCCATCTTTACCGCAAACTTAAGCAGCTCGGTGTCGAACCGGGCAGGCTTGCGAGAAAAGGCTAGGGCCTGCTTGACAAGCGTTGCGGACCGTTCGGCGTTGCTGCTTGTCAAACCCTGCCTGGTGCACGCTTGGCGTTGACACTGACCACACTCGTCACCGGCGGCCATGCCGCCGGACGTGAAGCCGCGATTGCCCACGCCCTCGATCCCGCGATCGACACGGCCCTGATCCTCGAAGGATTGCCTAGCGGCAGCTCGCCGCTTGGTGTCATTCCTGACCTTCCCTCTGTAGTTATTGCACGCGTTGCGCCGGGTTGCATGTGTTGTACCGGAAACCTGACGATGCGTGTTACATTGAACCGTATTTTGCGCAAGTCGCCCGCCCGTCTTTTTATCGGACTGGCCAACGCTGCGCATGTGGAACAAATACGCCTTTTTTTGACACAGACTCCATACGACAGCTTTCTTGAATTGACTAAAGACATCGACATCGGCAGCCGTTGAACTACACAGGAAAGGTCTAGTTCCTGCAGGCAAACCGATATTTACAACGATGCCTTGAAACGGTTTTACTTGGCCCCATTTTTGCATCAGAGTAAACGGGTTCTCAGTAAACGTAGGTTGCACAAGGAGCGCAAGATGAACTTAATCTACAACAGCGAGCAGTACAGCGTGGTGGAGTTTGGCGCGGATGATGACCGCGAAGCGCTACGTTTTGGTGGCTATGAAATCATGGACAAGTCGGGCAAGCGCGAAATCTTTATCGGTGGAACGCTCGCAAGATCTTTCAGGGAGGAAGTCGAAAACCTCATTGCTACCGAACCGACGGTTGAAGAAATCGACACATATCTCGGCAAGTACGATGCGCTCATGCGCCAGCCGATGATCCTCCATTAGTATCACCACGCTGTTTGCAGTTTGATTGACTCAACACTTGCTCCTTCAACGGAGCAAGTTGTTTTTCTTCCGGTTTTTATCCTGGATCATGGGATGGCAGAAATGCGGGAACATGCATGGTCCCGTTGCATTCAATCCTGTCTTCCACACCCTGTCTGCTACACCTTTTCCGGCAGTTCGTCGTTCGCAGACGATCGCGCATCACTTCCCAACGATGTCTGTTCTTCTGAAGCCGCATTCAAGGTATGGCATCATGTCGTCCGCGCAAAGCCGTTGCCCGGTTCTCCCAGGTGCATTGCCACGCGCGCATTGTTGAACCGTACCGCGACAATCTACATCCTCCCAAGTGCAACGAAACAGGGATTCGGAACATTTGTCCCAAGGCGGTGGACCAGATGAATAAGTGCTCGACGGATGTAAATACGCGTAAGTACCCGCGTATCCAATTGCGGGATCGCAGCCGCTGCCGTACCGAGGTGACGCATTCCGTACAGACAAATTGAAAAAGCCACCGGCATGCATGGCAACTCTCGTCACATCACCAGCACCCAGACCGACATACACCGGCAACTAAGCGCGGTCGTCTCGCGTCATGCATCAAGCACATTCCGGAAGCCGGTCATGGACTTCAACCGTGCCGCATTCGATGCCAGCGTGGCAGCATGGAAAAACGCAGGCGCCATGCCACTGATCCTGGATGCGGGATGCGGCGTCGGCATGTCCACCCGCAACCTTGCACAGCAATTCCCCGATCATTTCGTCATCGGCGTTGACCAATCCGCTGACCGGCTGACGCGGAATACGCATGCGGCAGAAGGCGTACCGGCGAATTGCATGCTGGTGCGGGCGGACCTGGTGGATTATTGGCGCCTTATGCTGGCAGCGGAAATACGTCCCGCAAGGCATTATCTGCTGTACCCGAATCCATGGCCGAAGATTGGCCATCTCGGCCGGCGCTGGCATGGGCATGCGGTCTTCCCGACCGTCCTGGCGCTGGGCGGCATACTGGAGTGCCGCAGCAATTGGCGCGTTTACATCGACGAGATGTCGAGCGCCATTCGACAGCTCACGGCAATCGATGTCCGCTGCGAAGCATTCGATACCACCGAGCCGATCACGCCATTCGAGCGAAAATACCTGGCTTCGCAACACTCCCTGTGGCGTTGCATGGCGGATCTGGATCCGATGCGAACATCGTTGAATCGTTGCGATAACGAAGCGTAATGATCCGAAACGCGTACGAAATACAACGCTTTCATTGCCCCGGGAATCGATTTTTGACGCAGCACAAAGCCCCCCGCACTTAAACGCGATTCGCCCGCAATTCCCATGTTTATGGCATTGTGATCGCCGCTGAAAGACAGTACTCTGGTCAATCGTTCAATACGAACCAAAAACAACTCGCGAGTGAATTCCTTCACCGTTTCGCATCAATAATTCAAATCATCGCCGGAATCAACGCTTGCTGCAAACGATGCCGACTTACTGCGGCACGGGACTGAAGCACCGGCAACGGTCTACAAAATAGAGGTATCGGGCAATGCTTCATATCTCGGATTCAGCTACCACCAATCAGACGGTCATGCTGTTGCGGCCGTCGAGCCCAGTTGAACCGCGCTGCGCATATTCGGACATACTCAGGAACCATGGCCTGTCGCTCGTCGAATGTATATCGCCGGACGCCGCATACCGGGCAATGGCAAACGGCTGCAGGGTAGGACTCCTTATCCTCGACAAGCATGCGGAATTATCCCAACTGGAAAGATACGAACCCCTCGTCAATAACAAGCAGATCGCCTGGGTCGGCCTGATCGCGCAGGAACTGATTTCCACGCCGCGCATGCGCGAATTCATCGGCGAGCACATGTTCAACTTCATCACCACGCCCGCCGATCCCGATCACATCATCCTGACCCTGCGCCATGCATGGGGGATGGCGATCATTCGCGACGGCCATGCCGGCCTGCCGTATCGCACGAGAGCCGGCGATGAGCCCTCGATGGTGGGCAACTCGCTGCAGATGCAGAAGCTATCCAGCCAGCTACAGAAAGTCGCCCGCACCGACGCCTCCGTGTTGATCACCGGGCCGTCGGGCACAGGCAAGGAAATCGCCGCACTGTCGATACATCGCCAATCGGCGCGCGCCGCCGCACCTTTCGTCGCCGTCAATTGCGGTGCCATCGCGCCGCAATTGTTCCAGTCGGAATTATTCGGCTATGAAAAAGGCGCCTTCACCGGTGCGGCACAACGCAAGATCGGTCGTATCGAGGCCGCCCAGGGCGGGACGCTTTTTCTCGATGAAATCGGCGACATGCCGTTCGACATGCAAGTCAACCTGCTGCGCTTTCTGCAGGAAAAAACCATCGAACGCGTAGGCGGTACCGAATCGATCGGTATCGATGTGCGCATCATCGCCGCCACCCATATCGATCTCGCCGAAGCGGTACGCCAGGGTAGCTTCCGTGAGGACCTGTATTACCGGATCAATGTCATTTGCCTGGAGACGCCGCCGCTGGCTGACCGTGGCCAGGATATCGAAGACATTGCAAAGCATTACTTCGCCAGGTTCGCCCAGATCCATAACCGGAGCCTGCGCGGTTTCTCCAAGGCCGCGATGAACGCGATGCTCAGCCATACCTGGCCCGGCAACGTACGCGAGCTGGTGAACCGCGTACAGCGCGCGACGGTGATGGCGGAAGGCCGCTTCATCCAGCCGTCCGATCTCGGTTTCGAGAATCAGATGGAGCAGTCGCAGATCACGTCCCTGGAGGATGCTCGCGCCATTGCGGAGAGTACGGCAATCCGTCGTGCCTTGTCGCAATCACGCAATCAGATATCGCGCGCCGCGGTGCTACTGGGCGTATCGCGCGTAACGCTTTACCGGCTGATGGAAAAATACGATATCCGGACTGAACCGGCGGCCGGCACGCGTTCTCCGCCACTGGTGGGGCGCAGCGCATCCACGCATCCGGGATCGAGGACGGGCGACAGGCCCCGCTAGAGCCCTGACCTACCGCACCATCCTGCCGGAATTCACATCACTCCCTCCCCCATCCTGCAAACGTACCTGCTCAAAAATATCGCGGCTCATGGACCGAGCCGCGATTGTTCACATCGGTGCGTGCACCGCCTTCACGACCATCGCTGCCCTCCGCTGAAACCGGGCTGCATGCCAAGCCCTGGATCGAAGCGGCCATCGACGTGCCGTCCCATGCGGCGTAGTTCATTCGATGGCACCGACGAAGCGATTGCCACGCCCGGCCCGCATACGGCAATCTCCAGCCCGAAGCAGGAAAACTTGGCGGCGAAAAATCCGTTCGGGTCGATAAACGGCGTCGTTGTCTGCGTGTAATAGCTGTCCGGCGGGAACTCATTGAACTTCCCGATCGCGGACACCGCCAGCACATTCGGCGACGACGCCGGATACTGTACCTGGTTGCCCGAGTTGCCGGCGGCGACGATGCAGGCGATGCCGGCACGCTTGGCGCGCAGGATCTGCTGTTCCAGTGCCTCCGATGGTTCAGCGCCGCCGAGACTCAGGTTGACGACATCGATCTGTTTTTCGATGCAGTAGTCA
>NZ_DAIUCO010000053.1:0-23224 GCF_036846085.1 Noviherbaspirillum sp.
AGTTCGAGGAGCAGCGACTTGGCCTTTTCGCTTTGCTCGCTGGTTCCGCCTTTCATGACTTCATCCAGCAACTCGCGCGCGCCCTCCTTGTCGCCGATTTCCTGGTAAGCGATTGCCAGATCTAGCTTTGTCGCCATTTCGGCATCGGCGGCCGACACACCTTCCGACAACGTCGGCTGGTCATCATCGAGCATCAACTCCGGCATCGCGTCTCCGCCCTGAGATTTCAGATCGAGGCTGATACCGGACAGATCGAAGTCGAGCGGGTCGGAAGAAGCGGATTCGTGATCCTGCTGCGCAGTTTCGGACGATGCCATCGGCGTGTCGACTTCGTCACGCTGCGGTTCCGTCGCCGGAAGGTCGAAGTCCATCGCCATCGGCTCAGCAGGAGCAGCAGGCGTCCCGAGATCGAAGGTCATGTCGGGCAATGTCGGCACGTCGCCCGACGACGCAGAGTACTCGCTAGTTTCGGTCGATTCTGACACAGGCGATGCCGGTTCTTCGATACGGGTCTTCGGCACATCAAGGAAATCGAAATCGATCGAAGCCATTTCCGGGCTCGGCTCGGACGGTACCGCCGGCGTGATGGTATTCGGCACGGCGACATCGCCGAAGCTCATGCCGTCGAGGTCGAAATCGAGTTCGTTGGAAGCGGGCTTGGCACTCGCTTCCGGCTCCGATTTCTCCGGGACTTGTGTGTCGTCGGTGGTTTTGACAGGGCCACGCATCGACGGGAGTTCGACTGTCTTGTCGATCTCCATCGCGGAGTTGTTGAAGTACGCACTGTCTGCCTCCAATGCGTGGATGGAATCGAGCTGGCCTTCGGGCTGGGTCGATGCCAGCAGCGTTGCCAATCCATCTTCATCCAGCGGCTGCGTGGGTGCGACCATGGAGGAAGCGCCTTCGTCCTTGCCCGGCTTGCCGGCTGCATACAACGGATTGTTCGGGTCGATGCCAATACCCAGGGTGGCAGCCTGCACCCAGTCGTTACCTTCGCCCTTCGTCATGCCATACAGCTCTGTGGCCAGTACTTCGAAGGCCCGCAAATCCTTGCGATTTGAATAGATTTCGAGAAGCTTGAGCCGCACCGCATTGCGATCCGGCTGTGTACGCAACGCTTCTTTCAGGATTTCCTCAGCCTGTGCATCGCGACCATAGGCGATGTACACATCGGCTTCCGCTACCGGATCGACTTCATTCGTATCGAGATGGCTGGTGGATGGCGCAAAACTCGAATTGAATACGCTGTTATTGGTATCAACGCTCTGACCGCCTGTCGACCCGAACAGGGAGTTCGCCTTCAGGCTGGAGTCGGTGATGATGCTGTCTTCGAATTGCTTCTGCTGTTTTCTGCGGCGGACACCATAAATACCCAGGGCGCCCAGACCGGCAAGCAACAGGCCGACGCCGGGCAGGGTCATGGGATTTTCGAGCAGGTCGTCGATGAAGCTGGGTTCCGGCGGCGGCGGTGCCTGTGGCTTGACCACGGGCACAGCGGGCTTGCTGCTGGCGGGCGCTACAACCGGCGGCTGTTTCTCGGCGGGAGGCGTCGCAGCCTGCGGTGCTGATGCTGTAGTCTCGGCCGGTTTCTCCGCGGTAGCGACTGCTGGTGCCTGCTGCGGGGAAGGTGTCGTTGTTGCCGTAGGTGCAGTCCCCTTCGCTGGCGGCGACACCGCAGCAACCGGAGGAATCGGGGCATCAGGTGTGGCAGGAGCAGCAGGCGCAGCAGGCGCCTTGGCATCCGGCTTTGCCGCTTCCGCCTGCTTCTGCTGGTCGGACAAGCTCTTGTTCTTCAACTCGAGTAACTTCTGCATCTCGCCAAGGTTCTTTTCCAGTTCCTTGACCCGGGCATTCGCTTCTGCGATCGCCTTGTCACGTGCAATCAATTCTTCCGCACTTACCGGCGCTCCGGCAGCAGAAGGCGCAGCAGCTGGCTTGCCGGCGTTCGACAACTTGAGCTTGTCCTTCGCATCGCCGGCCGGCGTTGCGGGCTCTTCGACTTTCGCCGTTATCTTGCCCGCTGCTGTCTGTCCTGATTCAGCCGAGCGCTGTGCGCCTGATGCCGCAACCTGGCTTGCCAGTTTGTTGCGATAGCTATTGAAATCGGCCGACTGCGCGATGATCAGATCACGTGCCTCACCGGCAGGAATACTGCCTGCCGTACTCGCACTCGGCACGGACAAAATCTGCCCTGCCCGCAAGCGATTCATGTTGTTGCCGACGAAGGCGTCTGGATTCTCGCGAAACAGAGCGACCAGCATTTGATCCAGCGACACGCCACCTGGCTTCAACTGACCGGCGATCCGGGCGAGCGAATCGCCGCTCTTGACCTTGTACTCTCTTGCAGCATCAGTACTGGCTTCGCTCATTGGTGCCGGGTCGCGGCGTGGTGCGGCAACCGGAGGCGGCGATGCCCTGCGGGGCGTAGCGGCTTGTGCATCTACCGGGACTGATGATTGAAGCGGACGGGCTGCGGGCATCGTCGGTACAGGAATCGGCGAAACCTGTGCGGACTGGCTTGTCCTGAGATCCGGAGGATCTAATAGAAAGGTGTATTCGCGTACAAGGCGCCCGCCGGGGCCGCCAAGTTCCAGCAACATGTCAACGAAGGGCTCGTTAAGTGGCTGCGAGGATGTCACGCGAATCAATTGGCGGTCCGCTCGCTGCTCGACGGCGAAGCGCAATGACAGCAATGCGGGATTCAGTTCGATGTTTGCCTGCTTGAAGGCCTCGGGAGATGCAAGTTTTGCAACCAGTGCGCCGGCTTCATCCTTGCCGACCGAGGTGAGTTCGATCTCCGCTCGAAGTGGCTGCCCCAAGGATGACAGGACTGTCAATTTTCCCAAGCCAGCCGCATATGCATTGGAAAATATCAGTGCGGAAACGACGGCGGCACTCACCGTCTTTAAAGTCAACGCGCCGGATTCGGGGCGTACTTTCGAATGCATTTTTGGTGGCATAGGGGGCATTCCGTTTTGCGTATGAGATGGGCGCAGTGTCGTTGCGTCGATTTATCATTGTCCAGAGGAACTTTCACCATATCATCATGGACTTAGGCGCGCAAGTGTAACCAAGTTACTAAGTTCTGTAAAACAAGTATATTTCCCAGTGGGAAACCGCATGTCTTAAGCGTTGTTGCTCGTGCGCAACGTGATTGGGGCCTGTCGAAAAATCGCCCAAAAATGAACAATTTTGCGACAGGCCCCAATATGAAACTGAAGATCAGGGTATTCAGTTATCCAGCATGATGCGCAGCATGCGGCGCAGCGGTTCGGCCGCGCCCCACAGCAGTTGGTCGCCAACCGTGAATGCCGACAGATAGTCGCCGCCCATCTGCATCTTGCGTAGACGCCCCACCGGGATGGTCAGGCTGCCGGTTACTGCGGCCGGCGTCAGATCCGTCATCGATGCCTCGCGGGTGTTTGGAACAACTTTCACCCACTGGTTGTTGTCCGCGATGATGCCTTCCAGTTCATCAAGAGGGACATCTTTCTTCAGTTTGATGGTCAGTGCCTGGGAATGACAGCGCATTGCACCGATCCTCACGCACAACCCGTCCACCGGGATCGATGTCTTCGCCGAGGCGCCGAAACCTTCGCCGCGACCGAGGATCTTGTTCGTTTCCGCGCCTGCCTTCCACTCTTCGCGGGACACACCGTTGCCGAGATCCTTGTCGATCCAGGGAATCAGGTTCCCGCCCAGCGGAACGCCGAATTGCTTGGTTTCGTCCGCGCTGAATGCGTGCTGCTTCGCCAGTACCTTGCGATCGATTTCAAGGATGGCCGATGCAGGATCGTCCAGCAGCGATTTCACTTCCGCATTGATCGAGCCGAACTGGGTCAGCAATTCACGCATATGCTGGGCGCCGCCACCCGACGCCGCCTGATAGGTCATGGACGTCATCCATTCCACCAGATCGTGCTGGAACAGGCCGCCGAGGCCCATCAGCATGCAGGAAACCGTGCAGTTGCCGCCGATGTAGTTTTTTACGCCCCGCTGCAGTGCATCCTTGATCACGTCGAGATTCACCGGGTCGAGGATGATGATCGCATCGTCCTTCATCCGCAGTGTCGAGGCTGCGTCGATCCAGTAACCGTTCCAGCCTGCCGCGCGCAGTTGCGGGAAAATCTCGGTCGTATAGTCGCCGCCCTGGCAGGTAATAATGATGTCGCATTTTTTCAGCTCATCAATGTTGCCCGCATCTTTCAATGTGGTTTCATTTTTCGCCATCGCCGGCGCTTTGCCGCCCGCGTTCGATGTCGAGAAAAACACCGGCTCGATATGCGCGAAGTCACCCTCCTGCTGCATACGCTGCATCAAGACGGAACCCACCATGCCACGCCAACCCACCAGACCGACTAACTTCACAATTTTCTCCCTCAAGTGCACTTCAAAAATACCTACCTTAGCGCCTTCACCACCGCATCGCCCATTTCCCTGGTGCCGACCTTGGTCGTACCGGCTTCATAGATGTCCGGTGTGCGCAAACCCTGTGCGAGCACCTTCTTGACCGCGGTTTCGACGCGGTCCGCCTGCTCCGCCTTGTTGAGCGAGAAGCGCAACATCATGGCCGCCGACAGAATCGTGGCAAGCGGATTCGCGATACCTTTGCCGGCGATGTCCGGCGCCGAGCCGTGAGAAGGCTCGTACAAACCCTTGTTGTTGGCATCCAGCGATGCCGACGGCAGCATGCCGATCGAGCCGGTCAGCATTGCCGCGGCATCCGACAGGATGTCGCCGAACATGTTTCCGGTAACGATCACATCGAACTTCTTTGGCGCCCGCACCAGCTGCATCGCTGCATTGTCGACATACATATGATCCAGCGCGACGTCCTGATACTCTTTATGGACGTCCGTCACGATTTCCTTCCAGAACTGGAAGGTTTCAAGGACGTTGGCCTTATCCACACTAGTGAGGCGCTTGCCGCGCTTGCGGGCCGCCTGGAATGCAACATGCGCGATCCGGCGAATTTCGGTTTCAGCGTAACGCATGGTATCGAAACCTTCACGTTCGCCCTTGAATTGCCCGTCCGGCGCTTCCCGTACGCCACGCGGCTGACCGAAGTAAATATCGCCGGTGAGCTCGCGAATGATCAAGATATCGAGACCCGACACCACCTCGGGTTTGAGGGTCGATGCACCGGCCAGTTCCGGATAGAGGATCGCCGGGCGCAGATTCGCAAACAAGTTCAGATTCTTGCGCAAGCCGAGAATCGCCTGCTCCGGACGCAATGGACGTTCCAGCGTGTCGTATTTCCAGTCGCCGACCGCACCGAAAAGCACGGCGTCAGCCTGCTTCGCCAATGACAGCGTAGCCTCCGGCAACGGATGGCCATTCGCTTCGAATCCAGCGCCACCAACCGGCGCGCTTTCCATTTCAAACTGCTCGTCGAGCGCATTCAGAACCCGGACCGCCTGTTCGACGATCTCTGGGCCAATGCCGTCACCCGGAAGAATTGCGATTTTCATTTTTCGTTGTATTTGAACGTGAGAATGCGGTACGAAAAGACCCGGATCAGATTGTGTTCGTCAGCCACGGCCGCGCAGCCAGATGGCGCTCTTCAAAAGCGCGAATCTTGTCTGCTTGACGCAGGGTAAGGCCGATATCGTCAAGGCCATTCAGCAGGCAATATTTGCGAAAACCGTCGATCTCGAAACCGTACTGCGCGCTTCCATTTGCCGTACTGACCGTCTGGCTGTCGAGATCCACGGTCAACCGGTAGCCGGGGAATGCCTTCACCTCGTTGAACAGGTGGTCGACCTGCGTCTCCGTCAATACGATAGGCAGCAGGCCGTTCTTGTAGCAGTTGTTAAAGAAGATGTCCGCGAAGCTGGGCGCGATCACTGCGCGAAAGCCGTATTGTTCCAGCGCCCAGGGTGCGTGCTCGCGCGAGGAGCCGCAGCCGAAATTCTTGCGGGTGAGCAGGATGGATGCGCCTTGGTAACGCGGTTGATTGAGTACGAAATCAGGATTCAGCGGGCGCTTGGAGTTGTCCATGCCAGGCTCGCCATGATCGAGGTAGCGCCATTCGTCGAACAGATTCGGACCAAAGCCGCTACGTTTGATCGATTTCAGGAATTGCTTCGGGATGATCGCATCGGTGTCGACGTTTGGCCGATCCAGCGGTGCTACCAGTCCATCGTGTACGGTAAATTTTTCCATTGTTCTCTAGCGTCACCCATTGCTGGACGACGCATCATCCTTTATCTCTTGGCGGCGCTTTCCACTTTTTCGCCGACCAGTTGCACATCCCTGCCCACGCCTTGCATCGTGTTGCAACCCATCAGAATCAGCGCGGAAATCAGCATGGCGTAATATTTTTTCATGTTTTTCCCCTCCCTTTTTCAAATGCTTGTCGAATGCTCAAGTGCACCGGTTATCGACAACAGTTATCGCATTCCGCGCACATCAACGAAATGTCCGCTGATGCCGGCCGCCGCCGCCATGGCCGGCGATACCAGGTGGGTTCTTCCGCCCTGCCCCTGCCGTCCTTCAAAATTCCGGTTGGACGTGGAGGCGCAACGCTCGCCCGGCTCAAGCCGGTCTGCATTCATCGCCAGGCACATCGAGCATCCCGGCTCCCGCCATTCAAACCCGGCGTCCTTGAAGATTTTATCCAGGCCTTCGCGTTCGGCCTGCTCCTTGACCAGCCCGGAACCGGGCACCACCATCGCGAGCTTGACGTTCGATGCGCGATGCTTGCCGCGCACGACCGCAGCCGCCGCGCGCAGATCCTCGATGCGCGAATTGGTGCAGGAGCCGATGAACACCTTGTCGATGCGGATATCGGAGATTGCCGTATTGGGTTTCAGGGCCATGTACACGAGTGCCTTTTCCATCGCATCGCGCTTGACCGCATCCTTTTCTTTTTCGGGGTCGGGTACCCGATCGTCGACTGCAACCACCATTTCCGGCGATGTTCCCCAAGTGACCTGGGGGCGGATTTCCGCGGCGTTCAGGGTGACCACCAGGTCGAATTTCGCACCCGGGTCGGAATGCAGCGTGCGCCAGTATTCGACGGCACGGTCCCAATGCGGCCCCACCGGCGAGAACGGGCGTCCCTTGACGTAGTTGATCGTCGTGTCATCCACCGCCACCATGCCGGCACGCGCACCCGCCTCGATGGCCATGTTGCAGACGGTCATACGGCCTTCCATCGAGAGCGCGCGGATGGCGGACCCGGCGAATTCGATTGCATAGCCGGTCCCGCCTGCGGTGCCGATCTTGCCGATGATGGCCAGCACGATGTCCTTGGCGGTAACGCCGAACGGCAAGGCGCCGTCCACCTGCACCAGCATGGCTTTGGACTTCTTGGCCAGCAGGGTCTGGGTCGCCAGCACGTGCTCGACTTCCGAAGTACCGATCCCGTGCGCGAGGCAGCCGAATGCGCCGTGCGTGGAGGTATGCGAATCGCCGCACACCACAGTCATCCCTGGCAGTGTTGCTCCCTGCTCCGGTCCGATTACGTGAACGATGCCCTGGCGCTTGTCGCGCATGCTGAAGTACGTCAGGCTATGTTCCTTGGCGTTGGCGTCAAGCGTCTCGACCTGCAGCCGGGAGATCGGATCGGCGATGCCGTTGATGCGGTCGGTGGTCGGGACGTTGTGGTCGGCGACCGCAAGGTTGGCGGAGATGCGCCACGGCTTGCGTCCGGCAAGCCTCAACCCTTCAAAAGCTTGCGGACTGGTGACTTCGTGCACGAGGTGGCGGTCGATGTACAGGATGGCGCTTCCGTCCTCTTCGGTATGGACGACGTGCGATTCCCAGAGTTTGTCGTAGAGCGTTTGAGCCATGGTTCAGGATGTGCGTCGGTGCGCGAAACGGTCAAAATAGTGCCCGATTATGCCACATTTGTGCAACGCAAAACCATGCCGCCAGGGGCGTCGCCAGAATGAAAAACGCCCGAGGAAACCCTGCGGGCGTTTCATTGACGATTCGGCAACCGGGTCGTTGCCGGACTACGACCTACCGGCGTTTTTTCGCCTGTTCATAGAGCGGCGCCACGCGCTGTGCGTAATTGGCAAGATCGCTCAACCGGTCGCCGGGCGCCGGGTGGGTGGAAAGAAATTTCATCGGCGCACCGCCGCTTACCTGCCCCATTTTTTGCCAAAGGGAGACCGCCGCCTTCGGGTCATAGCCGGCCCGCGCCGCGAGTTCGATGCCGACGCGGTCCGCTTCCGTCTCGTGCCGGCGCGAATTTGGGAGCCCGAGCAATCCCATGTACGCGAACTCGGCGCCTTTGGCACCGATATCCCCCAACCCCAGGAGCGCCGATCCGGCGGAGATCAGACCGCCCGCCACCATCTGTTCGGAGGCGCGCTCGCGCGAATGTTCGCGCAACGCATGTGCAATCTCGTGGCCGAGGACCGCTGCCAGTTCATCATCCGTTATTTGCAGCTTTTCAATCAGGCCGGTGTAGACGGCAATTTTCCCGCCCGGCATGGCCCAGGCATTCACCTCCGGCGCCGTTATCACGTTGGCTTCCCAATTCCAGCGAGGTGCGTCGCTGCGAAAGTGCACGGTTTGCGGGATGAGGCGGCTTACGATGGCGCCGACCCGCTGTACATGGGCGGGGTTGCGGTTCAGCGTACCCTTTTGCCGTTCCTTGGCAATCAGATCGGCATACTGTTCGTTGGCAGCCTGGTTGATCGCTTCGGCGGAAACCGCCATGCGCTGCTCCCGTTCGACGCCGACCACGCCACCCTGGGTGGTTTGTACGGTTTCACAGGCGGCCAGCGCTATCGTCATGACTGCGAGCGATATACGGCCACAAATCCGTTTTCTATCCAGCAAGTTCATTTTTTCTCCTTATGTGGTTGCCAGCGGTACGACAAGGCTGCCGCCCCCGCTGCCGCCAGCGAAAACGCAGCCGCCATCAAATAGACTGTTCGAGAACCGAATGTATCCCAGAATCCACCCATGACAAGACCACCCAGCGTGCCGCCCAGACCATAGGATATGCTGGTGAACAAGGCCTGTCCGCGCGCCTGAAGCGGACCGGCAAACCAGCGCTGCAACGTGGCGACGGATGCGGAATGATGGACGCCGAACGTTGCGGCATGCAAAATCTGAGCGAACAGCAATATGACCAGCGACTCGGCGCCGAACCCGATCAGCAGAAAGCGCAGCACCGCGATCAGCAGGCTGGCCATCATCAGGTTTTGCACCCCGAAACGCCGGAAGAGCGGCGTCTGGTAAAAGAAAAAGACGATTTCGATGATGACGCCAAGCGACCACATCAAGCCTATCACCGTGTTGCTGTAGCCTATTTGCGCTAGGTAAAGCGAATAGAAGACATAGAGAGACGCGTGTGCGGCAATCATCAGGAAGGTGGACGTGAAAAAAGCGATGATTTCCCGCCGCCGCAACAGTGTCATGACGGATGGCACGTCATGGGGGACGGGTATCGGCGGCGATTCCTTCATGCGCAGGCTTCCGACCAGTACCAGCGCGAGCATCGCCAGCGTAATCCACGGCATGAGCCGGATTCCCCAAAGATCGAGCATTTGTCCCGCGAGCGTCACGGTCACGATAAAGCCGACCGATCCCCACAGGCGGACTCGCCCGTAGTGCGTCATGTCGCCCCGCATCTCGGACAGCATCAGGGCTTCCGATAAAGGCCCTTGCGCGCTGGTGAACATGTTGACCACGACCATGACGACAAAAAACTGCGCAAACGTCTCGCCGACGAAGATGCCGCAAAATGCCGTGAGCGCCGCAATTGCGGTAATTCGCAGCACCTTGACGCGCTGTTGCTGGCGGTCCGCGACCCAGCCCCAAAGATTCGGGCCGAAGATGCGCATCACCTGCATCAGGGACATCAGTATCCCGATCTGCGCGGCGGTCATCCCCTTGTCGGCGAAGTACAGCCCGGCGTAGGGCGAAAACACGCCGACATAACCGTAATACGCAAAGAAAAACAGGGCAAAGCTGAACGATTGTTTCTGCCAGGAGGTTTGATGCACGGAGAGTTCTCTGGTCCGGAGGTCGTCGAACGCGCCCATCCGGTTTGGAGGATGGGGCGGCCCTCGTCAAACGCAGCGCGCCGGCGCTGCTGCGGCGAACAGAATTATTTGATGTGGGAGTCGATTCTCGGCGTCGTCACCTGCACGTCGCCGCATTGCGCGCGATGACGCAACGCATGATCCATCAGGACGAGTGCCAGCATGGCTTCGGCGATCGGCGTTGCCCGAATGCCGACGCAGGGATCATGGCGTCCGAATGTTTCCACGTCCACCGGGGTTCCTGCCTTGTCGATCGAGCGGCGCGCAGTGCGGATACTGGATGTCGGCTTGATGGCGATTGATACGGTGATGTCCTGCCCGGTCGAGATTCCGCCGAGGATCCCGCCGGCATTGTTGGATGCAAAACCGGCCGGGGTGAGCTCGTCGCCGTGATCCGTGCCCTTTTGCACGATTGACCGGAATCCGGCGCCTATTTCGACGCCCTTTACCGCGTTGATGCCCATCATGGCGTAGGCAATTTCGGCATCCAGCTTGTCATAGATGGGTTCACCCAAGCCAACCGGCACATGTTCGGCGACAACATCGATCCGCGCGCCGCAGGAGTCTCCAGCTTTCCGCAACTCATCCATATAGTCTTCAAGCTGGGGCAGAATGGTGGCGTTTGCAGAAAAGAACGGATTTTGCGGGACATGCTCCCATGATTCAAACGGAATCTGGATGTCGCCGAGCTGGCTCATGCAGCCCTTGAATGTGGTGCCGAATTGCTGTTTTAACCATTTTTTGGCAATCGCTGCTGCACCGACCACCGGCGCAGTCAGGCGCGCGGAAGAACGGCCTCCGCCGCGCGGGTCACGGATTCCGTATTTATGCCAGTAGGTGTAATCAGCGTGCCCGGGCCGAAAAGTCTCGACGATGTTGCCATAGTCCTTGCTTCGCTGATCTTCGTTGCGGATGAGCAACGCAATCGGCGTGCCGGTGGTTTTCCCTTCATATACACCGGAAAGGATTTCCACCGTGTCGGACTCCTTGCGCTGCGTGACATGACGGGATGTGCCAGGCTTGCGGCGGTCCAGCTCAGGCTGGATATCCGATTCCGACAATGCCATTCCCGGCGGACAGCCATCGACCACACATCCTATCGCCGGGCCATGGGACTCTCCAAAAGTTGTGACGGTAAACAGGGAACCTAAGGTATTGCCGGACATGATGGACGTGAGCTTGTGTGGAAAGGGTCGATTTTAGCGCATTGACCGTTGGCTATTATTAAAAACCGGGTCTATGGGATTTGCCGCCTTGCGCGTCGGACAATGCTGACGCAAATGGGACACATTCGCGATCATGGACCATCGCTCGAAATGTTGCTCTTGATTAATAAATCTATATACTGTCTGAAGAAAAATGAGAATTTGGAGAGGACAATGCCCCCAAGCATCACGTCATCGGACGACGAGCTCGTTTTTCTCGATGAGAGAACGCCGGTAGTCCATGTGGTGGAGCACATGCCCGAAGAAGCATGGCGTGTAATGATCATCGACGATGACGCCGACGTGCATTCTGCGACCATCCTTGCGCTTGGCAATATGCCGATTCAGCAAAGGCCCCTCGCGTTTTTACACGCGTACAGCGCTGCCGAAGCACGGGAGGTGCTGGCCAGCGAAAAAGATGTCGCCGTCATCCTGCTCGATGTCGTGATGGAGCGGGAAGATGCAGGGTTGCAACTCGTCCGCCATATCCGCGAAGTCCTGAAGCAATCCGAGGTGCGCATCATCTTGCGCACCGGCCAGCCGGGTTACGCACCTGAAATGGATGCGATCAGGGATTTCGACATCAACGACTACAAGAGCAAGGCCGAACTCACGCGCATCAAGCTTTATACCGCGGTGACCGCAGCCATCCGATCGTACCAGCAGATTCGCGCCATCAACGATAACCGGCGCGGACTCGATCTCATCGTGCGGGCCAGCACGGAACTGATGGCCTTGCACGGGTTGCCGGATTTCGCCGCCGGCGCCCTCGCCCGTGCCGCCGGTCTCCTTGGATTGCAGCCGGACGGCGTGCTGTGCGCGCTGGAGGATCAGGGAACAACGCGGCAATTGCTCACAATCGCAGCCGCAGGCCGCTATGCCGGGCGCGATAGCAAACCGCTGGACCCGAGAAACGATGCCGCGGTGAGTAACGCGGTACGCCAGGCACTGGCGGAACGGCGCAATATTCACACCCCGGATTCGGCCGTGCTCTATCTCGCCGGCAGCGCGCATCGCCGTTTCGCCGCCTATTTGCACATCCCCGCGCCATTGCGAGAAGTCGAACAGCGCTTGCTGGAAGTTTTTTGCAGCAACGTGGCCATCGGCCTCGACAATGTTGAACTGGTGAGTCGCCTGCATGATTTTGCGTTTTTCGATCCGCTCACCAAGCTGCCCAATCGCACCGGACTGAAAGAAGCGCTCGATTCCAAGCTCGTCGGCGTGGACAAGTCCTATGCCACGCTGGCCTTGGTTGATATCGACCATTTTGCCGAGACAAACGATGCGCTTGGCCACCAGTTCGGCGACCAGTTGCTATTAGGTGTGGCGGCCCGCATGCGATCCCGCCTTGGCAAAAAGCTGACCATAGGGCGCGTGGGCGGCGACACCTTCGGCCTGATCGGCGACTCGGACCAGGTCAGTCCGGCGGTGATTCTTGGATTATTCGAAGAGCCGTTCAGCATCGACAACAACGACGTCCAATTATCGGCCACCATCGGGCTGGTACGTCTTGCCGACTACGCCGCGGACACCGGAACCGATGCGCTCAAGGACGCCGATATCGCGCTGAAGCGCGCAAAGCTGCAGCAGCGTTCCGGGCATTTCTATTATTCGCGGAGCATGGGAATGGACATCCGGGAGCGGGTACGCATGATGCACGCGTTGCGCAGCGCGTTCCAGGAACGGGAATTGTTTGTCGTCTACCAGCCGCAGATCGATCTGGTGAGCCGCAAGCCAGTCGGCGCCGAAGCACTCCTCCGATGGAAATCGAAGGACGGCAGTTTCATTCCACCGGACCGCTTCATTCCGATTGCCGAGTATTCCGGCCTGATCATCGAGCTCGGCGAGTGGGTATTGCGCGAAGCCTGCATGGAACAAGTGCGGCTGCAGCAACTGGGGCTCAGGGATTTCCGGATGTCGGTCAACGTATCGCAGGTCCAGTTTCGCCATCCGCACTTCCTGGCGATGTTGCGCAAGGCACTGGAAGATACCCGGATCAAGCCCGCACTCCTAGAACTGGAAATTACCGAATCAATCGCAATGGAAGAACCGGATGCATTGATCCGTTTGCTCGGACAAATCAAGCAGCTCGGTGTAAGTATTGCGATCGACGATTTCGGCACCGGTTTTTCCTCGCTCAGCTATCTGCAACAACTGCAGGCGGACAAGCTCAAGATCGACCGCGCATTCGTGAACGAAATCATTCAATCGGCACGCGGAAGCAGCATCGCCGAAATGGTGATCCAGCTGGGTCGCAACCTCGGCATGACGGTAATCGCCGAGGGGGTGGAACACGAACGGCAGGCCGACAAGCTGGCAGCGCTCGGCTGCCCTCTCGCACAGGGTTACCTGTTCGCCCGTCCGATGCCGAGGGAGCAGCTCATTGAATGGCTACAGCAAGCACCGCATCCGGATTCGTCGCGGTTCTGATATTCAACACCGCTGCAAGCCCGGGACACCCGGACCGAACGGCCAATTCCGCAGCTCCACATGATCACTTCCCGCACTCCGTTTACCCTCAGGCGCGCCATTCTGTCGGTGGTGGTCTTTGGCCTGTTGTTTCCAGCACTGTTCATCAGCGGTTATTCCAGTTTCAAACGCTATAACGAGGACTTGCGCCGGCAGACTGCACAGCTATTGCAGCAGAATGTCGACGTGCTCGCCAGCGGTATGCAGGAACCGCTATGGAACATCAATCATGAGAGCGGCGATGCACTGCTTGATGCGATGCTATCGCCCAACGAAGACATCGTGCGCATCGAGGTGCGAGATTCCACGCTAGGCTTATTCGTCGTCGGCGAGCGGATCGAACGACGGACCGGCGAAACCGCACGAGCGGAAAAGCCGGTGATGTACCGAGGGAAACAGATCGGTTCGGTCACGATCGAAGTCGTGAATAACCGACTGCGAACGAGCATCATGAAGGGGTTGATCGAATCGATGATCGCGGTAACCGCACAGGCGGCACTGTCGATTGTACTCATCCTGCTTTTGCTTGAACGGCGGCTGATCGGTCCGTTGCGGCGACTTGGCGTTGGCGCGCAACGGTTGGCGGAGCGCCAGCTTGATGTTCCGTTCACCTGGAAACGCCTCGACGAGATCGGCATGCTCGGCCGAAGGCTGGAGGACACCCGCGTCAGTCTGCGCGCATTGTTCGACGAACTGGATCGGAAGAATCGTGAACTGGAGCAGGATATCGACAAGCGCAAGCACGTCGAACAGGAACTCCACAAACGTGAGGAGCGTTACCGGACGCTGGTGGAACATAGCCCGATAGCGATCATCGAGTGGGATGCGGAGTGGCGCGTCGTGGAGTGGAACGATGCCGCCGAACGCATCTTCGGCTATTTGCGCGAGCAGGCGATCGGACGCCATGCCGGCTTCATCGTCGCGGAATCCGATCTTGACATGCTGACGCGGCATTTTGACCAGCCCGGAGGCAATGGCCGCACGCTGACCCACAATCACCGGGCGGATGGCAGCAGTATCGTCTGCCAGTGGAGTCATACACAGATCAGGGATGAAAACGGCAATACCGTCCGCCTTCTGTCGATTGCGGAAGACATTACGGACAAGCGGCAGGCGGAAGAGGACCGCATGGCGTCGGAGGCGAAGTTTTCCGGCGCCTTCGAGTGCAATCCCGATGGGATAGCCATCATGCGGCTGGATAACGGCAAGATTCTCGACATCAATACCGCCGGAATCAAGATTACCGGCTTCTCGCGTGAGGAAACGATCGGCAAAAGTTCGGTTGAGCTGAATCTCTGGGCCGAGCCCGCGCAACGCATGATTCTTTTCGCCAGATTGGGAAGAGAAAGAACCGTGAGCGAATTCCAGTGGTCGATGCAGACCAAAGCCGGCGATATCCGCAAATGCGTGGTGAACGGGACCGTGTTCGAAGTTGGAGACGACAAGTACGTACTGACAGTCGTGCGTGACGTCACCGATCAGCTTCTGCTCGAAGCACAGAAGTCGGAGGCGGACCGCGCGCTGTTGCGCCTGGCACAGGGCACCCAGGACATTGCCGGAGAGTCCTTCTTCGAATTGCTGGTTGCCGACCTTGCTTCTGCGCTTCGGGTCGAACGTGCATTCATTGCCTTGCGCGTTGCCGAGGAGCCCGATCGCATGCGCAGCATCGCCGCCCACGCCAAGGGGCGGACTATCGAGGATTTCGATTACGGAATTGACGGTACCCCGTGCCATACGGTACTCGAGGGTGACATCTGTGTCTTCGCGGACGCGATCCAGGACCGCTTCCCAAAGGACACCCCGTTGGCGCAATATGGCTGCGAGAGCTACGCCGGGGCGCCATTGCGCGACTCCGCGGGCAATATCATTGGCGTTCTGGCCGTCATGCATACACGCCCGCTGGGCAACCCGTCGCTGGTAAAGTCCCTGCTCCAGGTATTCAGCGAACGGGCATCGGCGGAGCTGGAGCGAAAGCGGGCCGAACAGGAATTGCGAAACAGCGAACAGCGTTTTTCCAAGATCTTCCAGTCGTCGCCGATCGCGATGTTCGTGACCCAGGTGCGTGGCGGCTACAAGGTTAAAGATGTGAACGCCGCCTTCGAACGCCTGTTCCTTCGCAGCCGGGAACACGTCATCGGCAGGAGTACCGCCGAACTATCGCTTTACTGCGATATGGAGGAAAGGACTTCGCTGATCCAGGAACTGCGCGATACCGGCGCCACCAGCGGCACCCGCGAGGTTTGGATGTTTCGCGGCGACGGCAACCGGATCCTGATCCAGTTTTCCGGATACACATTCAACCTGGCGGGCGAAAAATTCGGCATCCTGGCGTGCGCGGATGTTACCGAGATGCGCCGTTTCGAAGACGAGATCCGGGAATTGAACGCCACCCTGGAACAACGGGTGATCGAGCGTACCGAAGAACTGCAGCAAGCCAACGAGGAACTGGCCTACACGCTGGAAACACTGAACAAGGCCCAGGAAGAACTGGTGCGCAGCGGAAAGCTGGCTGCCCTGGGCTCGCTGGTTGCCGGCATTGCACATGAACTCAACACGCCCATCGGCAATAGCTTGATGGTGGCCAGCACCCTCGCCGACCAGACCCGGTCCCTGTCGGAGCTGTTCCATACCGGCGCGGGCATGAAGCGCTCCGAACTGGAACGTTTTCTGCAGGATGCCGGCAAAGCCGGCGATATCATGGTGCGCAACCTGCACCGCGCTGCGGACCTTGTCGCCGGCTTCAAGCAAGTGGCGGTGGATCAGATCAGCTCGCAGCGCCGCCGCTTCCCGCTTGCGGAGACGGTTTCCGAAATCATCCTGACCCTGTGGCCCACGCTGAAGAAAACCGACGTCAACGTCAGTTGCAGCATTCCGGCCGACATGATGATGGACAGTTATCCGGGTCCGCTCGGGCAGGCAATCACCAACCTGATCAACAATGCGGTCGTGCACGCCTTCGGCGACCGATCCAGCGGCACCCTGTGGATCTCCGCCCATGCCGTCGACGACGGCTGGATCGAAATCACGCTCATGGATAATGGTGCCGGCATTCCTCCCGCCAACCTGAACCGGATTTTCGATCCGTTCTTCACCACGCGGCTTGGGGCCGGCGGGTCGGGACTTGGCCTGAATATCACGCACAATATTGTCACCGGCGTACTGGGCGGCAAGATACAGGTGCAAAGCGAGATCGGTGTCGGAACCGTCTTCGTGTTGCATCTGCCCTCGAACGCCCCTCAACGTCAAGCCGATACGAACGCAGCAAAATCCGGACTGACGCTCGTGTAAGGGGTCAGGCCGCGAACGACTCCGCCAGCGCGGCGGCGCTCAGATACGCGTTTTCGATCCGTCCGGCGCCGTCAAGACCGGCGGCAAACCAGTCACCGCAGGCACCGATGCGCAATTGCGGATCCCACAGGCATGTGGAAGGGAGCGGCTCGACGGCTTGCGCGAAGCGCCAGCGATGCACTGCCGCATACACCGGCTGCACATCGGATGCTGTCGCCGAATGAAATGCTCTCAGCAACTTTTCCTTTACCCGCTCCGGATCGTCTTCGAGGTGTTCCGCGCTCCACTCTCCGGACGCATGGCCTACCCAGTGCTCGCCCGGGCGCCGCTGCGGTTTGGACGCGTCGTGCGCGATCCAGGCGAGCCGCGAATTCTTGACCCAGGCGCCGTCAAAGCCAAGCTTCAGTTCCTGCTCGAATCCAAGCAGCAGCGACCAGCACGGCGCCATCCTTGCGCGCCCCGCCTGCGATGCCATCGTCGGCACCGCTTCCAGCAAAGCGACAGCCTGGTCCGCCGGCAAGGCGACAATCACCGCATCGAAGGGGCCGGCGCTGGCTTCGATCGCGACCGTTTCGGCGCTTACCCGCAACAGCCAGCCGCCATGATAAGACTCGATCCGCGTGACCCGCTGCCCGGTCCGCACATCGAGTTCCTTCGCAAGATGTCGCCCAAGCGCATTCATTCCGGGCACCGCGACAAACCGCTGCGAGGAGCGTCCCGCGACGGTCGTGACACCGGCCTCGAGTGTGACGAACCGGGCTTTCCATAAATCAACCAACCCGGATTTTCGCCAGGCTGCGACCTGCCGCTGGAACGCCGGCTGTCGGGCAGTGAAATATTGCGCACCATGATCGAAGCCGCCGAGTTCGGTTTCCCGCGTGCTCATCCGTCCGGCGGCGGAATGACTTTTTTCGTAGACCGTGACCGAATGCCCATGCGCCGATAATTGCCCTGCACATGTAAGGCCGGCGAGGCCGGCTCCAATAACCGCAATTTTCATGGGCATGGTCCTTTAAGTTGGTCAGCTTGACTGCGTGCGGCAATTTCCGCCGCGCATGAAAAAGCCGTTCATGGCACACACCATGAACGGCTGATCAGGATAAATGAAGTGCATCGATGCGCTTACTCGTCGCCCTCGGTAGGCCAGTCGCGGATATAGGCCTTCAGCATCTTGTTTTCAAAGCTTTGCGCTTCGAAAACCGCTTTCGCCACATCGTAAAAGGACATCACGCCCAACAATGTTTTGGCGTCCACCACCGGCACATAACGGGCATGGCGCTCCAGCATCAGGCGGCGGACTTCATTGATTTCGGTATCGGGGGTGATGGTGATGGGGTGGTCGTCCATGTGCTTGCGCACGGTCTCGCCACCTACCTCGCCCTTGTTCAGATGCAGGGTTTTCATGACTTCGCGAAAGGTCAGCATGCCGACCAGCTCGCCGTATTCCATCACCACCAGGGAACCGATGTCCTTATCTGCCATGGTGTTGACCGCTGCAAGCATCGGGGTGTCGGGCGTAACGGTGTACAGGATATTGCCTTTGACTTTAAGAATTTCTGAAACTTTCATAGCGCCGCCCTTGTTGGTAGGTTGTCTTTCTAGTTTTGAATGTAGCTTAACCGCTCCGAAAAATCCAGCGTCCTTCCCGGGCAAGGGGTCATTAACCATGTACGGTATTCAATGCTACGATGACTACCGGCAGTACCAGAAAACCAAGAACGGAGACGATGAATACCATGAGCGGTCCCAAATATCCCGGGTTCGATACCCTGTCCTTGCACGCGGGCGCGGCGCCCGATCCGGCCACCGGCGCGCGGGCGACACCGATTCATTTCACCACTTCCTTCGTTTTCCGGGATTCCGACCACGCTGCGTCACTGTTCAACATGGAACGCGCTGGCCATGTGTATTCCCGCATTTCCAATCCAACCAATGCTGTTTTGGAAGAACGCATTGCGGCCTTGGAAGGCGGCGTTGCCGGTATCGCCACTGCAAGCGGACAGGCGGCGATGCATCTCGGACTGGCAACGATTGCCGGTGCCGGCTCGCATATCGTCGCGTCCCGCGCGCTCTATGGCGGCTCGCAGAATCTGCTGGCTTACACGATGAAGCGCTTCGGCATCGAGACGACGTTCGTCAATCCGCGTGACATCGATGCATGGCGCGACGCCATCCGTCCCAACACCAAGGTTCTGTTCGGCGAAACATTGGGAAATCCGGGGCTGGATGTGCTCGACATCCCAAAGGTGTCTGCACTTGCGCACGAGCACCATCTTCCATTGATGGTGGACTCCACGTTCACCACGCCCTACCTGCTGCAACCGTTCGAGCACGGTGCAGACCTGCTCTTCCATTCCGCGACAAAGTTTCTCTGCGGACACGGCATTGCGATTGGCGGCCTGCTGGTCGACGGCGGTACGTTCGATTGGCAGCAGGCATACGAACAGACCGGCCGTTTCGCCGAACTCTGCGAGCCGTACGAGGGCTTCCATGGCATGGTGTTCGCGGAAGAATCGACGGTGGCACCTTTCTCCCTGCGGGCGCGGCGTGAAGGCTTGCGTGACTTCGGCGCGGTCATGAGCCCGCACAATGCCTTCGCCATCCTGCAAGGCATCGAGACGCTTTCCCTGCGGATGGACCGGCATGTCGCCAATACCCGCCGGGTGGTGGAATTCCTGGCTGCGCACGCGGTGGTGGAATCCGTGTCCTATCCCGAACTGGAAAGCCATCCCGATCATGCCCTGGCCGCCCGACTGCTGACGAAAGGCTGCGGCGCGGTATTTTCCTTCGCCATTCGCGGCGACCGTGCGGCAGGTCGCCGATTCGTCGAAGCCTTGAAAGTATTTTCCCACCTGGCCAATGTCGGGGATGCAAAGTCGCTCGTCATTCATCCGGCATCGACCACCCATTTCCGCGTGCCGGCCGAGCAACTTGTTGCAGCGGGCATAACCGAAGGCACGATGCGCCTGTCGGTCGGACTGGAGGATGCGGACGACCTGATCGAAGATCTTGCACGCGGCCTGAAAGCCGCGCAGAAGGGAGCTTGAGATGCTGCTCAACGTGCAAGGGAATTCCGCGTATTGCTATACCGGCGGCAAACAATTCGATCCGCAGTTGCCTACCGCCGTGTTTATTCACGGCGCGCAGAACGATCATTCCGTCTGGGGCCTGCAGACCCGCTATTTCGCCCACCATGGATTTGCTGTGCTGGCCGTCGATTTGCCCGGCCATGGCCGCAGCAAAGGCGCGCCGCTGCGCAGCGTCGAAGCCATGGCGGACTGGCTGCTCGCTTTGCTCGACGCCGCCGGAATTGCACAGGCAACCCTGATCGGCCATAGCATGGGCTCGCTCATCGCACTGGAAACCAGTTTCAAGGCACCAAAGCGCGTTGAGCGAATTGCCCTGGTCGGCACCGCATTTCCGATGAAAGTGTCCGACGCCCTGCTGGACGCGGCGCTCAACAATGAAGAAATGGCGATCGACATGGTGAACATCTGGTCGCATTCGACAATTGCTCAAAAACCGTCTGCGCCCGGTCCGGGGTTCTATGTAATGGGCGGATCGCGCAGGTTGATGCAGCGCGTCGCCGCACAAAATGGCGAGGCGGTCTTTCATACCGATTTCCAAGCCTGCAACACCTATGCGAATGGCGAATCCGCCGCCCGGTCCGTCACCTGCCCCGCCCTGTTCGTTCTGGGCAAAAACGACTTGATGACGACACCCAAGGCCAGCACGACATTGCAGACCGCCATGCCGCACGCCAGGGTGGCGATACTCGATCGTTGCGGGCACGCGCTGATGGCGGAGCAACCGGATGCTGTTCTGGACACGCTATTCGCATTCGCGAGCAAATAGCCTGGTTTGCCCGATGGGCAGGAAACTGCATTGCAACTATGGCCACTCAGTATTAACCTGAAGACAGTTCATTCATGGTAAGGAGAAGACTATGCCTACGGTACTGAAGGAAAAGGAATTTGCGTCTTTCGCGGAGTTCTACCCGGTCTACCTGAGCGAGCACTCCAACCGGACATGCCGCGAACTGCATTTTGCCGGCTCGACGATCGCCCTGCTATGCTTGGGCGCACTGATTCTGACCGGAAATTTCTGGTGGCTGCTTGGCGCACTGGTATCCGGCTATGCATTTGCCTGGATCGGCCATTTCGTGTTCGAAAAGAACCAGCCGATGACCTTCAAGCACCCGCTGTATTCGTTCATGGGCGATTGGGTGATGTACTGGCAGATGCTGACCGGGCAGGCGTCGTTTTAATACTCATGCGCGCTTGCCGAAGTAGTCGGCAACCGACAGGCCCAGGCCCTGCTCGATCACGCTTTCCACCCGTTCGGCAAGCATCGGATTGCCGGACGGATTGAACACGAACAGCCGGTACACATCGGCGATCCGCAACTGCTGCGGATTGGCGAGCAGGCTCCATTGATCCAGCCCTTCGCCTACACGCCGCCCCCAGGGCACGCGCTTCGGCGTGGCCGTTTTGACACGGCCCACCCATCCGGCTTCCAGCATTCTCTCCAGCAGGGTCTCCGACTCATCGAAGCCGAGCCTGGTGGCCTGCCGAAGCGTCGGCGCGTCCACCACGGCGGAAACGCCCCGCTCCCGGGCGTCATGCAGCACCTTCAGAATCGCCATCGCGTCCATGAACGCGCCACCCGGTTTGGGCACATGCCACCAGCGTTCGAATTTCACCACCGGCAGCGCGGCAGCGAATACCGCGCCCAACAGGATGATCAGCCATGAAACATAGACCCATAGCAGAAATATCGGCATTGCGGCCAATGCACCGTAGATGACGGTATACGTCGGAAACTTCGAGATGAATACCGCGAAAATGCGCTTGGCGATCTCGAACGCGGTCGCCGCCAGCAACCCGCCGCATGCCGCATCGCGCCAGTCGACGCCCCGGTTCGGCACGGCGATATACAGCAGGGAGAATGCGACCGTGGTCAGTACGATTGATAGCGATGAATAGAAGAAGCTGCCCATCAGCGTCGCTTGTTTGACAACGCCGTTGGTGGCCGTGAAGAGCGACGAGGTGACGCTGATCGAAACACCGATCAGCAGGGGGCCGAGCGTCATCACCGCCCAATACACCACAAGGCGCTGCGCCAGCGGCCGCGAAGTTTTCACGCGCCATATCTGGTTGAACGCACGATCGATCGTCAGCAACATCGCTACCGCCGTCAGGACGAGCGCGATCGCGCCGATGGCCGAGAGCCGGGTCGCCTTGGTCGCGAACTGGCTGAGATTGCCGAGAATCGTGTTGGCGATCGATTTCGGCATCAGGCTCTGGATGAAATAGCCTTCCAGCGAGGCACGGAAAGTATTGAAAAGCGGAAAAGTGGTAAAGATGGCGAGCGCGATCGTCAGCATCGGCACGAGTGCCAGCACCGTCGTAAACGTCAGGCTTCCTGCAACCTGCGGCAAGCGTTCCTCGTTCAAGCGCCGGCGCGCGAAACGCAGCAGATCGCGCGCCTGATCCCACGGCACCTGGCGCAGTATTGGCAGATTCAATAAACCCATTCGCTTGGCATTCGGACGGTACGACATGAATTGGCAGGGCGATAATGGCCGGTCAAAGCGCCCTATAATACCAAGCATGAATCCAAGTTCCCCAACCATCCTTGTCTTATATTATTCCCGCCATGGTTCCACCCGCAAATTAGCGGAATTCATCGCGCAAGGCGTTGAAAGCGTCGGCGGCTGCGATGCACGCCTGCGGACGGTACCGGCGGTATCCACGGTGGCCGAAGCAACCGAGCCGGAAGTGCCGAAGGAAGGCGCACCGTACGTCGAGCTGAAGGACCTCGAGCAATGCGCCGGGCTTGCGCTCGGCTCGCCGACCCGGTTCGGCAACATGGCGGCGCCGATGAAATATTTTTGGGACGGGACGAGCAGCCAGTGGCTGTCCGGCGCGCTTGCGGGCAAGCCGGCCTGCGTATTCACCTCCACCGGCAGCCTGCACGGCGGCCAGGAATCGACGCTGCTGTCGATGATGATCCCGCTGTTCCATCACGGCATGCTGGTGATGGGGCTGCCATATACCCACCCTGCCCTCATGTCCACAGCCAGCGGCGGCACGCCTTATGGCGCCAGCCACTGGTCGGGCGTGAACGGCAATTACCCGATGTCGGAAGACACCAGGACGCTCGCGATTGCTTTGGGCAGGCGACTGGCGGAAACGGCCATCAAGTTACGAGGCATGTAATGCAACAAAATCCGCTGCACAAGGTCTTTTATAT
>NZ_DAIUCO010000054.1:0-22964 GCF_036846085.1 Noviherbaspirillum sp.
AAGCGTCTTGCCGATGATGCCGCGGATGTCGTATGCCTTGAAAATGGTGGGAGATAGAGTCAGCACGATATCAGTGAGGCAGAAAAGCGTTCAATAAAACGGGCCGGTTTGTCCGGCCCCGAGAATGTTGATGTGTGAAGCATCCCCAGAGACTCCTTTCTCCACGCGGAGAAAAGGAGTCGCCTGCTGATGATCAGGATGCGCCGATGAGCTTTGTGGTCGGCTCGGTACGGCCCTGGCCATAGGTGTAACCGTAACCGTAGCGGCCCGGACGCACTTTCAGGTCATTGAACAGCACGCCCTTGGCGGACAGCCCGGCTTGTGCAAGGCGCTTCATCGACTCGTTGATCTCGCCCGGCGTCGTGACGCCGGCACGGGTCATGATGTAGATGGCGCCGACATGCGCACCGACGATCATGGTGTCTGCGACTGCGAGGATCGGCGGTGCATCGATCAGCACGAGGTCATAGCTGGACGACAGTTGCTGCAGGTAGCTGCCCAGGCTTGGACGAAGCAGCAGCTCGGCCGGGCTCTGCGGCAATGTGCCGGTCGAGATGAAGTCCATGTTGTCGATCACGTTGCGATGGATGACCTGGTCGAGACGGCGGGCGCCGGCGATGGCATCCGACAGGCCGTCCTGGCGGCCGAAGCCGAAGTACAGGTGCAGCAGCCCGTTGCGCAAGTCGGCATCGACCAGCAGCACCTTCTTGCCGGTGGCCGCCATGATGGCCGCCAGGTTGGCCGACACGAAGGATTTGCCCATGCCTGGCGTTGCACCGGTGATCATGACGATGTTGTTCTTGAACTGCGGCAGCGAGTACTGCAGCGCAGTGCGGAAGTTGCGCAGGCTTTCCACCGCGGCATCGGCCGATGATACGCTGGCGAGCAGCGGCACCTTCTGATGCTTGGCATTGACCTGCTGATACAGCTCCTTCTGGCGCTTGCTGTGCGGGATGGTCGCGAACACCGGCAGACCCGTGACTTTTTCAAGCTGCTCGGGCGTATCGATGCCACCGTAGAGCGATTTGCGGAAGAACGCGATCAGCACGCCGAGGAACAAGCCGGCCAGCAGCGACATGGCAAGGATCATCGGACGATTCGGTTTGATCGGGCGCTCCGGTGTCATGGCCGCGTCGATCAGGCGTACGTTGCTGACCTTGCCGACCGCGGCGAGGCGCAATTGCTGGGCCGTGTTGACCAGCGCCGTATACAGCTCGGTATTCACTTTCACTTCACGTTGCAGGCGCACCAGGTTCTGCTCGATCATCGGCAGCGATTTGATGCGCTCGTTCGTGGCGTTGATCTGGCTGTTCGTCTCCTTGATCTGGGAATCGATACCTTGTACCAGCGGATGGTCGCTGGTATAGCGCGTCATCAGTTCGAGGCGCTTCTGCTGCAGCTCGACCCGGCGCAACTTGGCGGCGGAAGATTCCTGCAGGCTCAGCTTCGATTCTTCCGACAGATCGACTGTGCCGTTCGAGTTGCGGAACGCGTTATACCTTGCTTCGGCCTGTTCTACCTGGGCCTTCAGTTCCGGCATCTGCTTGTTCAGGTAAGCGAGCGATTTTTCCGCTTCTTCCGTCTTGCGGGACGCATTCTGCTTCACATACTCCTTGCCGACTTCGTTCAAGACGCCGCTGGTCCAACGCGGATCGGAACCGCGCAATGCCACGCCGATCACGCCGGAGAGCTTGCCGCCCTGCTCGACGACGCTCATCGAGCGCTGCACGCCTTCGATTGTCGCCAGACGCGACGTGCGGGTCAGGTTGAATTGCGCACCAGGACGGCCTTCGAGCTGGTCGATACGCAGTTCGAAGCTGCCTTTCGGTGTCTCGAACAGCAGCATCTCGCCGACCTTGCCGCGCAATTCGATCTGCTCTTCCTTCTGGCTGAGCAGGAACTGGCCGTTACCTTGCGCCGTCACCATGAATGGTTCGTTCTGCAGCGACTCGGGAACGTTGAATACCCCGACGTTGATCTTTTCCTGTCCCCAGACGTAGCCGCCGTAGCCGAACAGGCCCGGTGTCGACAAGCCCTTGTTGTAGCCGGAGAGCCAGGAACCGATCACCGGAAAGTGCTTCGGCCCGGCGTTGATGTACAGCCGCAGGTTATCGACCGCGCGGGACACGACCAGGCGCGATTGCAGCAGTTCCATCTCGGCCATCGCCGATGTCTTCACATCGAACATCGAATTGACGTCGCCGATGATGTTCTTCGCTTCTTTCTGTCCTTCTTCCTCGACGTGGATCATGAGGTTTGCCTCATAGACCGGCTTGCTGCTGAACGCATAGATCGCACCAAGCAACGTGAAGACAAGGGCGATGCCGGCGATCAGCCAGCGGCTCTCCCAGATCACGTCGAAGTAGGTCGCCAGTTCGACTTCATCACCGGCCTGGCTTGGCTGGCCGGCTGGGCCGGGCAACTGGGGTATGGATTGAGTCATCATAGGAATTTTTGGGTGAAGTTAATCTCTGCCTCGAGAGGCATAGCCTGAGCGAATAGTCGCCATGTCCTTGGTGCATGCCGCGCCGGCAACTGCTTTGCGCCGGCGCGCTTGGTGCATTCCGTCAGCCCGGCATTACCTCGCCGGTCCGATGGTTCCCGCGGCACCGACGGCTGACGACAGTGCGCCTGGCAGGATCAGGCTGATGGTGCGGTGCCAGTTCGCCAACGGGGTGGCGGCGACATACACGACATCTTTCGGATACAGCTCGAAGCCTTCCGCCATCGCTAGTGCGCCGGGCGCCTTGCCATCGAGCTGGTAGACGATCTGGTCAGTGCCGTTACGGCGCACGACGTAGATCTGGCTGCCGTCGCCGCTCAGCGGGTTCACGCCGCCCGATTCACCCAATGCTTCATTGAGCGAGAGTCGTCCGTTGTACATCGGCAGCGCCCGTGGCTGGACCACTTCGCCTGATACGAATACCTTGCTCTCGTCGCGCGACCTCACGCGCACCACGTCACCGTCGGTGAGCATGATGGTTGCGGGATTGACCCCGCGCTGGACCAGTTGCGGCAGATTGATGTGGTAATTGGTACCACCGCGATTGACCACCACCTGGCTCTGGTCGCCTGTCGGCAGCACGCCGCCCGCCCTGTTGATGGCTTCGAGCAGGGTCATCGGGATGTCGTTGATCGCCTGCAGGCCCGGGGACTTCACCTCGCCGTCGACATACACCCGCTTGCTGCGATACGACTGGATGCGCAGCGTCAGCTTCGGATCGCGCAGGTATTTCGCCAGCTTGGTACGCAATGCGTTGCGTGCCTGATCCTGTGTCATTCCTTCGACCTTCAACGAGCCTGCATACGGGAACTGGATCATGCCGTCCTGGTCCACAATAAATCCGGCCGGAGGCGCGGTGGTCGCCGCGGTGGAAGCGTCGGAACCCAGTCCGATAGGACCTGCGCCGCCCGACGTGGCGGAGTTGGACAGTTCGGGATGATCCCAGACGACGATGGAGAGAACGTCGCCCGCGGCAATCGTGTATGGCGCGGGTTTGCCGAGCAGCTTGCTGATATCCTGGGTCACCTGCTTTTCACGAATCTCGCGCTCCGCTTTCACGAGCTGCGGCGTGATCGGTTTCAGGGTCGCATTGGTCAGCGCGCCCTCCCCTTGTGCGGAGGCGCCTGAAGAATTGGTCCCCTGCGTGTTCAAATGCATGCCGGGTGACATCGACGAGCATGCGGCGAACAATGGCACTGCGGCCACGACGCCCCATTTTTTCAGGGATGCTTTGAAATTGAAGCCCATAAGATTACCCCATCTGATATATACACATCTGTCGCGCGCCTGCGTGACATTTGCAATGATTAATAAGCTGTCGGTCGCCGACGCACCCGCTCAATAACCGGTGCCTGCAACGCCGTCCAGTCGGCACAATCTGCATGAGCAGCGTAAGAAAACCTGCCGGGCCTTCTACTGCATTGCTTGCTGAATTGCCTTCAGTCACAGCATCAAATTATCTTCTGTACAACTCTACGTAAGCGCCCTATGCCTGTTTTGACCGGTATCAACGAGCACCGCGATAGAACGAGGACATGGAACTTGGCGTTGTTCAGCTATGACAAGCATGCAGACAGACAAGACATGTTGCCCATGCGCGCATCGTCAACCGAAGTCTTTTATGCACCGCATGGCAACAAGATAGTGAGAAAAGGAACGGAAGACCTTGCGCAAAAGCACGCAGAGGCAGGGTGATGTTTGTTATTTATTAAACATGTTTCGCTGCGGCAGGCTGCGCGGCGGAGGAGCGGAAAACGCCGGGACTGATCGATATTTTGCAGCCCCGGCGCTCCATAGTTGACACCATCAGTGAGGGATCTTCAGCCTTCGCGCAGGGTTTGCAGCGGCGGTTTGTTGAGCACGCTGCGCAATCCGACCGCGCCGCCGATGAAGGCGCACGCCGCCCCTACCAGCAAGCCGATCAGCCACACCACCGGCGTAAAGCTCCACTCGAAGTTGAATACGAATTTCGCCAGCGCCCAACCGACCGCTGCCGCGCCGGATGCCGCCAGCGCCCCGGCCAGTCCACCCACCAGTGCAAACTCGATCCATTGCGAGCGCGACAGCTGGCGACGCGTTGCCCCGAGCGCGCGCAGCAGCCCGGCTTCACGCGTGCGTTCATCCTGCGATCCTGCAAGCGCCGCATACAGCACGAGCACACCGGACGCCAGGGTGAACAGGAACAGGAACTCCACGGCGGTGACGACCTGGTCGACGACCGCCTGTACCTGCCGAATCACGCTGCCGACATCCACCACCGTCAGGTTCGGAAAGTCGCGCGCGAGTTCATTGACCAGGCCGGCTTTCGCTTCCGGAAGGTGGAAGGCGGTGATCAGCGTCTGCGGCATGTTGGTCATTGATTTTGGATCGAGGATGACGAAGAAGTTGACCCGCATCGATCCCCAGTCCAGCTTGCGCAGGCTGGTGATGGTCGACTCCACCTGCTGGCCGCCGATGTTGAATTGCAGGGTATCGCCGAGCTTCAGATTCAGCGTTTTTGCCAAGCCTTCCTCCACCGAGGCTTCCGGCTTGCCGCTGGCATTGGCATCGCCGAGCCAGCGCCCGGCAACGATCCGGTTCTGCGCCGGAATGGTGTTCATCGCTGACAGGTTGAATTCCCGGTCGACCAGGCGGCGTGCACGATCCTCGGTGTAAGAATCCTCGTTCACCGGCTTGCCGTTGACCTGCGTAAGCCGGCCGCGAATCATCGGATACAGGACCGCGCCGCTCACGCCGTTGCGTGCCAGCCGGGTTTCGATTTCCGCTTTCTGGTCGGGCTGGATGTTGATGACGAAGCGGTTCGGCGCATCGGGCGGCGTGGAGTTGCGCCAGGCGCTCACCAGGTCGCCGCGTATCACGGTCAGCAGCAGCAGGGCCATCAAACCGAGCGAGAGTGCCACGACCTGGATCACGGTTGCACCGCTGCGGCGCTGCAGGGCGGTGACCGCGAAGCGCCAGCTTGGATAAGGAAGCGCGCCGCGCAGGGACCGCAGCGCGCGTACCCCGAGCCAGGCCACCAGCGCGAACAGCAGCAAGCCGCCGAGGAAGCCGGCGGCCGTCAGCAAGCCGAGCTTCGGATCGCCAGCCTGCCACAACAGCAAGGACAGGAAGGCGAACAGGCCGAGCGCATACGTCGCCAGCGTGACGGGCTGGGGCGCATCCTGCTCGCGCCGGATGACCCGGTTATGCGGCACGTTTCGCAGTTGCAGGATAGGCGGCAACGCAAAACCGATCAGCAGCAGCAGGCCGATCGTCACGCCCTGCACTGCCGGCAGCAGGGTTGCCGGCGGCAGGTCGGTCGCCACCAGCTTGCCAATCCAATCCAGCAGCACAAAGTGCGCGGCATAGCCGAGCAGCGCTCCCAGCAGGCTGCCGGCGATGCCGACAAGGAGGAATTCGATGAGGTACATCAGGGTGACCTGATTTTGCGTCAGGCCGAGACAGCGCAGCATCGCGCAGGCATCGATATGGCGCAGCATGAACCGACGCGCGGCCATGGCAACCGCCACCGCCGCGAGCATCGCGGACAGCAGGCCGACCAGCGACAGGAACTGCTCAGCGCGATCGAGTGTTGCGCGCATCTCCGGCCGACCGGACTCCAGCGACTCCACCCGCACGCCCCGGGGCTTGTCCCGCTCCATGACCTGCTGCAGCCAGCCGCGATAAGCGCCGACCGTCTCGGGCGCGCCGGCGATCAGCAAGCGATAGGTGACCCGCGAACCGGACTGGACAAGGCCGGTGGCAGCGAGGTCGGTCATCGGCAGCATCACCCGCGGCGCAAAGTTGACGAAGGCCGCGCCGCGGTCGGGCTCGACGGAAATGACTTCGGTAATGGCGAACGTCTTGTCACCGAGCTGCAGGCTGGCGCCGACGGCGACATCGAGTGCGGTCAGGATGTTGCTGTCGACCCAGACCGTTCCCGGCGCGGGAATGTCCCGGGTTTCCCGCTGGCCGCCCGACCGGGTTGCCAGCTTCAGCGAACCCCGCAATGGATAATCCGCCGTAACTGCCTTGATTGCTGCAAGCTGCGACTTCGCCCGATCCCCCTCCCCGGCCAGAGCCATGCTGGGGAAAACGACGGTCTCGGCCAGCTGCAATCCGCGCCGCTGTGCCTCGGCGCGCCATGCCTGGTTGACAGGTTGATCGGCATTGATGACCAGGTCGGCGCCGAGCAACTGGTTTGCGTCGCGGTTCAGTCCGGCGCGCATGCGGTCGACAAAGAAGCCGACCGAGGACAGTGCCGCGACGGCAATGATCAGTGCCACCAGAAGGAAACGCAGTTCGCCCGCGCGCCAGTCGCGGCGGGTCATACGGAACGCCTGAAGAATCATGGTATCGCCTTGTGCTTGTCGGGAATGCGGGGTATGGGTGCCAGAGTGGAACCCGTACGCAGCGCCGGACTACCGGCCGGCATCCGTGCGCCACTGCAAAGCCAGCAGTATTGCAGACATCGGCAGCTTGTGCCCGGCAAGGAAAAATCGGATCAGGAAGTACCCCGGAGCCTGTGCTCCGGATTATCGGCCCCGGCGGGATTGAACGAAATACCGAAGGCGCAAGTGAGGCGGAGGAAGATCGGTGTCCATCATATTCGCAGGCGGTTGAACAGCCATCGCATGCCGCGCCACAGCTTCGGCAGCAGCCATATCGCCATCACGAAGAAGATCGCCAGGAAGACGAACAGTACCCAGGGGTAAAAGAATGCCGCCCACAACCCGCCCGCGACCGCCGCGTCCTCGGAAAATGACGCCGCCCAGTTGCTGAACGGTTCCGGTGATGTGTTGATCAGGGCACGGCTGCCGGCCTTGGTCGCATGGGCGCCGGCCGCGAAGGTACCGCCCAGGATGGCGGCGGCGGCGGTCAGCGCCGGGTCCATTTCGCCCAGAGCCGCGGCCCCGAGCAATGCGCCGGCAGGAATGCGGATGAATGTATGCAGGGCATCCCATACCGAATCGACGCCAGGCACCTTGTCGGCAAGAAATTCCACTGCCGTCAGTATACCGGTCGTGGCAACCACCCACGGCAACGCCAGCACCTGCAGCGACTGCGGCAGCTCTATCCATCCCATCTGGCTGAACCAGCCGGCGATGAACAGGGTCATGTACAGGCGCAGGCCGCTGGCCCACGACATGCCGCCTGCCATTGCCGCTGCGGACAGTGCCTCGGTCATGATGTCAGGCAGCCTTTGCGAAGAATGCATCCACCTCGTCGAGATAGCGCCGCTTCGCCGCATCGTCGAGGAAGGATGCGGTGAAGCTGTTGCGCGCCAGTTGCTGCGCCTGTGCCGGTTGCAGCGACAGGGCGTCGAAGGTCTGGATGAAGTTGTCGTTGATGTAGCCGCCGAAGTAGGCCGGGTCGTCCGAGTTGACGGTGACCACGAGGCCTGCATCGAGCAGTTCGCGGATGTTGTGATCGTGGATCCGATCGAATACCTGCAGCTTGATATTGGAGAGCGGACATACCGTCAGGGCAATCTTGTCGCGCGCGAGTCGTTGCGTGAGTGCCGGGTCTTCGAGGCAGCGCACGCCGTGGTCGATCCGTTCGACCTGCAGCAGGTCGAGTGCCGTCTCGATGTATGCGGGCGGCCCCTCCTCGCCGGCATGCGCCACCAGCCGCATCCCGAGGTCCTTGCAGCGGGCGAATACCCGGGCGAATTTTTCCGGCGGATGGCCGCGCTCCGAGGAGTCCAGCCCGACGCCGATGAACATGTCGCGATAGTGCATCGCTTCTTCGAGCGTCTCGAACGCGGCTTCCTCGGACAGGTGCCGCAGGAAGCACATGATCAGCGCGCCGCTCATTCCCCATTGCGCCTGCGCCTGCTCCAGCGCCCGGTGTATGCCGTGGATGACGAAGGCGAACGGCACGCCGCGATCGGTATGGGTCTGCGGATCGAAGAAGATTTCCGCATGCCGCACATTGTCCGCATGCGCGCGCTCCAGGTAAGCCCAGGTCATGTCGAAAAAATCCTGCTCGGTCAGAAGCACACTCGCGCCCGCGTAGTAGATGTCCAGGAAGGATTGCAGGTCGGTGAAGGCGTAGGCGCGCCGCAGGTCCTCCACCGACGCATAAGCCAACGTGACGTTGTTGCGCTCGGCCAATGCAAATATCAGTTCCGGCTCCAGCGAACCCTCGATATGGATGTGCAGCTCTGCCTTCGGCATGTTGCGCAGCAGGTCATGCTGCGTGCTGCCCTGATTGCTCAGGTTGCCGGCATTGCTGGTCGTGCTGGTATCGCTCATCGTGCTCCCTCTGCTGTCTGGTCCCGTGAACCCCGGCGATGGCTGCACGCGGCGCTGCAACCTGTCCCGGGCGTTGGCATGATTGTAGGCCAGAACACCGACGGGCAGGCTTTGCAGCCCCCTACAGGGTAGCGCCCCTTGCCGCCGATCCACCGGCGGCATTGGCATGGGTCTTTTCATACATTTCCTGGCAAGGCATGCAGCGTTCCGCCGTCGGCTGCGCTTCCAGCCGCTCGTATGGTATAGCCGTCTCGCAATCGATGCAGTCGCCATAGGTCTTGTCCTCCACGCGCTGGAGCGCCGCCTCGATTGCGCGCATCTCGGTGACGTCCCGCGTCAATGCCGCGTTTTGCAGGTCGACAGTCAGGTCGGCGAAGGAAGCGTCACCCGGATCAGCCAATTCGCTGGCGACATCGCCAAAGCTTTCCCTGTCGCGGACTTCCTCGTGCATTTCGCCCTGCAGCGCTTGCGCGCGCTCATCCAGCATCTGCTTCAGATTGGAAATTTGCTCTTGCGTCAGTTGAGACATGGTGCATCCTTGAAAAAATCTTATTAAAAAATGTCGAAGGAACAGTATTCCGCAGGTGCTTTACCGCAGGTCACCCTGGCGGTAGCGCCACAACGCGAACAGGGCAAGACCGGTGCCGACGAACAGGACCATCGCCGGCCTCGGATGCATCGCGGCCTGCGTGTACAGGCTCGATTCGAAGACATGTCCCGGCTGTCCCTGTCGCTGCATCAGGTCACTGCCTGGCGCATGCAGGCTGTTACGGTCACGGTCGCTTGCCGGCACATCGGTCCTTTGCTGCTTGAACATGAAACGCTTCATGATCGTATCCATCAGCCGCGGCGCATAATGCGCGCTGGACGAAATCAGCCTGGCCGCGCCGCCGACGAAAAGGTCGCGCTTCGGATGTTCGGCGGCATACAAGATCGCATCCGCAGCGAGCTCGGGCGCATAGATCGGCGCAGGCAGGCGCGGTTCGACATCCAGATAATTCTTCGCATGCTCGACGAACATGGTGTCGATGGCCGCAGGCTTGATCAGCGTGACCGATACCGGCGCGCCTTCCGCCTGCAGCTCCAGCCTCAGCGAATCGGTGAACCCTTTCACCGCATGCTTGGATGCCGAATAAGCGCCTTGCAGCGGCAGCGCCCGGTCCGATACTTCGCTGCCGAGATTGATCAGGGCGCCGCCCCGCTCCCTCAAATGCTCTACCGCAACCAGCGAACCATGCACCACGCCCCAGAAGTTGGTTTGAAACAGGCGCCGCTGATCCGCCAGGGAGACATCTTCGTTGCGGCCGAAAATCGAGATCCCGGCATTGTTGATCCAGGTATCGAATCCGCCGAAACGCTCGATCGCGACCTCGGCAATCCTGCGCACATCCTGTTCGACGCCGACATCGGCAACCACGTGTGCGACCCGGGTGCCCTGCTTGCCCAATTCATCCACGAGATGCAGCAAGGCATCTTCATTGCGTGCCGCCAGAACGAGGGTCGCGCCACGCTTGGCCGCCCGCCGCGCAGTGGTCAAGCCTATGCCGCTTGTCGCCCCTGTGATAACAATAGTCTGTGTCGAGAGTTTCTTTAATCGAATTTTCATTGGAACCCCTTTCAGCAGGGCTTCAGCGAAATTCGTGCCTGACACAAAGCTGTCATTTACTTCGTTTCTTTGCATTAAAAATAGGCGTCTCCTCCTCACCGCTGCAATTTTTACCGTCTGCATGCGCGATTTTGCAAGCCTTTTTCTGCGAGGGAATAGGACTTTATCTACTCGGCCGTTTTAGCCGGCACACCATCCCGTTACGTCCTACAATGACCGGCATGTGCGGACGATTTCCCCTTCATCATCAGCCTCTTACCCTGCAAGATTGGTACAAGGCTTCCATGCCGGAATACAGCGAGCATTACAACATCGCGCCCACTGCTTCCATCGTGGTCGTACGCAACGATGTTGACGGCCGTAAAGGCACGCGCATGCGCTGGGGCTTCATTCCATCCTGGGCGAAGGACCCGTCGGCATTGCCCATGCTGCATAACGCCCGCGGCGAAACCGTGGCCGAGAAGCCGATGTTCCGGCGGGCATTGCGCAAGCGCCGCTGCCTGATTCCCGCGTCGGGTTTTTTTGAATGGAAAGCGGTATTGGGGCAGAAATCGAAACAGCCGTTTTACGTATCGCTCAGGGACAGCTCACCCATGTCGTTTGCGGGCCTGTGGGAATGCGGCAGAACGATTGAGGGCGAACTGCTGGAAACCTGCACCATCATCACGACGGCGGCGAACGACATGCTGGCTCCCATCCATCACCGGATGCCGGTGCTGGTCGATCCGGCGGATTGGGATCAGTGGCTCGATACCGGGATCGAGGATGTCTCCGTACCTGCTTCCCTGCTGAGGCCTTTCGATGCGGACCGGATGCAGGTATGGGGCGTTTCTCATGCGGTCAATCGCGTGGCGAACGATGATCCGAAACTGCTGCTGCCCATCGCGGAGTTTGGCGATCCGGAATATATGGCGGGCAAGGCAGGTCCGGCTGCGTTCGCGAAACCGGATTTCGGGCTCTAGCAACGAACAAGGAACGCCTATTGCGTCTTGCCCGTCTTGTTCGTCTTGTTCGTCTTGAGACGGTAAATGATCTCTTCCTCGACATCACGCAACCGGTCCTTGCCGAAATAGATATCGTCGTCGATGAAGAACGTCGGGGAGCCGAATGCCCCGCGCTCGAATGCCCGCTGCGTATTTGCCAGCAATTCTTCCTTGACCTCGGCAGATTGGGAGCGCGTGATCAGTTTATCGGCGTCGAGGCCGGCATCCTTCAACGATGTCCTGATGATTTCCGGGTCATCCATCTTCCGCTCCTGCTCCCACATGCAGGAATACACGGCGTCCGTGTACTGCGTGAAGACGCCTTCATGCCTGGCCGCAACGGCACCGCGCATGATCTGCAGGGTGTTGACGGGGAAATAGGGATTGCGCCGGAAGGCCGTCAGGCCATGGCGCTTCAGGAAACGTTCCGTTTCGAGCCATTCATATTCCATCTTGTTCTTGATCCCGGCGAATGCTTCTACGGGAGACCGGTTGCCTGTCAGCTTGAACAGCCCGCCGAGCAGGACGGGCACATAATCGAACGTCACGCCGGTGCGTGCCTCGATCGCCGGAATGACGCGATGGCTTAGATATGCATTGGGGCTTCCGAAATCGAACATGAATTCCGCGCGCAATTGATTCATTACCACTCTCCAAGGTTGTGAAGCTGCTCACCCTGAGGCGGCAAGCAGGTTTTCAAAAAGTCAGACATGCGGGGCGTTACCGGCAACAGCTGACGCAAGGAAGGCATCCCGTAGCGCCTTCTTCTGAATCTTCCCTGTCGGCAGCCTGGGAAACTCGGACACGAGCCGAATGTTTTTGGGCGTCTTGATCGGACCGAGAGATTGCCTGCACGCCGCCCGCAACGCCGTTCCCAGTGCATCGCCGTTCAACGCGTCGGCATCGGCCACTTGCACGATCGCCTGTATCGCCTCGCCGAATTCCTCATCCGGCACCCCGAAGACGGCTGCATCCAGAACGCGGCGATCACGCAGCAGAAAATCTTCGATCTCCTGCGGATAGACATTCACGCCGCCGGAAATGATCACGAAATCCCGCCGGTCCGTCAGGTACAGATAGCCGTCCGCGTCGACATGGCCGATGTCGCCGTAGGTCCACCATCCTTGCCTGCTTCTTGAGCGCCGGGTTTTGGCGTCGTCGTTCCAGTACTCAAACGTCGATGCGGATTCGAAGAACACGAGGCCGGTCGCGCCGGGCGGCAGCTCGTTGTCGTGTTCGTCGAGGATATGAATGATGCCGTCGATCGCGCGGCCGACCGATCCTTTGTGCGCCAGCCATTCGTCGGACGTAATGGCACAGGCGCCGATTCCTTCCGTGCCGGCATAGTATTCGTAGAGGATTGGTCCCCACCACGCGATCATCTGCTCCTTGACATGGATCGGGCAAGGCGCAGCACCGTGATACGCCGCCCGGTGCGTCGACAGATCGGTCGCGTTGCGCACGTCGGACGGGAGGCGCAGCAGCCGGTGGAACATCGTCGGCACCCAGACGCTGTGCGTCACGCCGAATTCTCCGATGCTCTGCAGCGCTAGCGCGGCGTCAAACTTTTCCAGGATGACGCAGGTGCCGCCGCCGGCCAGGGTCGCCGCGACATTGCGGTACGGCGCGGCATGGTACAGCGGCGAAGTGCAAAGGTGAACCATGTCCGGCCCGGCGCCCGGCCTGCTTTCCCAGCCCGCGTTGCGCGGATCGGGATCGTCGAACCGGCCGTCCGGCATGGGCTTGCGGACGCCCTTCGGCCGGCCGGTCGTGCCGGACGAATACATCATTTCCCGTCCGGGTTGCGGATCGTCGATGGCGGCGCCGTCGAATCGCGCCAGTGCGCTTTCCCAACGGATGGCGCCTGGCAGCTCCCCGTGCAGCGAGAACAGTTCGACACCGTCGAGATCGAGCGGCGAAATGTTCCGTGCGCACTCCGTGTTCACCGATACGATCAACGCCGTCGCACCGCTGTCGCGCGTGATATAGCGGATGTCTTCGGCGCCCAGCCGGGTCGAGGCCGGTGTGAAGCGCACGCCGATGCGTTGACACGCCCAGGCAATGGGAAGGAACGCCGGGCAGTTGTCGACGCAAAACACCACCGCGCCGCCTGCTTTCACGCCGCGGGATTGCAACAGGCGGGCCGCTTGATTCGCCAGCGCCTCGAGTGCGCCATAGGTAAGCGCCGTCCCGCCCGGAACGAATACGGCCGCAGGTTTTTCCGGTTGCTGCCGGGCGTGGTGCGATGGGTGGGTCATGGTTGAACCTGTCACCGACGGGCTGTTCAGAAGGTTTCGGACCATGGCCGCAGGTCCATCTCATGCGTCCAGGCGCTGCGTTGTTGCATATGCACCTGCCAGTAGGCATCGGCGATGGCCTCGATGGACAGCAGCCCATCAGGCCCGCGCTCTTCCTGCCGCTCTGGAAACGCCGCCAACAGGCGATCCCCTTCGATGCCGCCATCAATGATGACATGCGCGACATGAATGCCCTTCGGGCCCAGTTCCCGCGCCATGCTCTGCGCAGTCGCCCGCATGCCTGCCTTGGCGGCGGCGAACGCCGCGAAGAGTGCCCGGCCACGCAGCGAGCCGGTTGCACCGGTGAACAGGATTGTTCCCCGTCCGCGTGGCACCATGCAGCGCGCACTCTCCCTTCCGGTAAGAAAGCCGCCCAGGCAGTGCTCGCGCCATAGCGCCTCGAAATCGCCGGCGTCGAGATCCAGAAATGCATCGCGCCGGTTGCTGCCGGCATTGTGCAGCACCAGTTCGAGCGGACCGTGTTCCTCGGCGGTGGCGACGAAATGCGCCGCATCGCTTTCGCTTGCGCCGTTGCCGGTGACCGCCTGCGCCGATCCACCCGCGGTCCGGATTTCCGCAGCGACCTTTTCGACTTTTTCCGCTGTCCGCCCTGCGATCACGACATGCAGGCCTTCCCGTGCAAACCGTCGTGCAGCCGCCGCACCGAGGCCGCGCGAGGCGCCGACGCCGACGATCAATGCTGTTCCCTTTTGTGTCACCCGTTTCTCCTTGCAATGCTGGCGCCGTTCAGATTCAACCTGTTTCATGTGCAGTCCTGTCTCATGAGATGGCGTGGGGCTGGGTGCGGACCGGATATCGATTACCAGCGTTCCATCCAGGGCCGCAGGTCGAGTTCGTGCGTCCATGCGTCGCGCGGTTGCGTATGCAGGTGCCAGTAATTTTCAGCGATATGGTCCGGATTCAGGATGCCATGCTGATCCTTCAGCGCATACCGCTCTGGGAATGTGTCGCGGATGAATGCGGTATCGATCGCACCATCGACCACGACGTGGGCGACGTGGATGTTTTTCGGCCCCAATTCCCGTGCCATGCTTTGCGCCAGTGCCCTGAGGGCATGCTTGGCGCCGGCGAACGCCGCGAAGTTAGCCGAGCCGCGCAGTCCGGCGGTCGCGCCTGTGAAAATGATGGTGCCGTGTCCCCGGGTGACCATGCGCTTGGCTACTTCACGTCCGACAAGAAAACCGCTGAAACAAGCCATCTCCCAGATCTTGAAGTACTTGCGCGCCGTTTCTTCCAAAATGCTGCTCGGCACATTGGCGCCGATGTTGAAGACCATGACCTCGATAGGCGCGATATCGCGCTCGATGTCATCCACGAGCTTGATGACCTCGTCCTCCTTGCGGGCGTCGGAACCGAAACCGTAAGCCTGTCCGCCAAATGCATGAATTTCATCGATCAGGGGCTGGAGCTTCTCTGCGCTGCGCCTCGTCGCGCAGGCGATCAACCCTCCCCGTGCGAATCGCCTGGCGATCGCACCGCCGGTCGAGTCGCCGGCACCGATAATCAATGCTGCCTGCTTGCTGTTTTCATCCGCCATTATCGTCCCCGCATTTAAATAACGATCGTTACGGTAACGAACGTTATGTTAACATCCGTGGCATGTCAAGCATTTTCGGGTAAAGGCAATCATGCGTTACAAGCCAGGGCATAAAGAGGAAAAACGCAGGGAGCTGCTCAAGGCCAGCGGTGCAGTGGTCAAGGCGAACGGCTTTGCGGCGACTGGTGTGGACGCACTGATGCAAGCCGCCGGCGTGACTAGCGGTGCGTTTTACAGTCACTTTTCATCCAAGTCGGACCTGCTGAAAGCACTGATCGAAAGCGAGCTGCTGGCCAGCAGGGAAATGTGGGCCGGCAATCCACATGAGACCGCGGAGGAGTGGCTGTCGTTCGAACTGGACCGCTATCTCAGCTTCAGCCATGTCAGGCATGCCGGGGCGGGTTGCATCCTGCCTTCCCTCGCGGCAGAAATCAGTCGGGCCGACGACTCCGTGCGCGACCTGTTCGAAAAGGAATTGCTGAAAGGCCAGCAAGTGCTGGCGACACGTCTGCGAAGCGAAGAGCTCGCATGGGCGTTTCTTTGCCAGCTCGTCGGCGCGATACTCATGGCCAGGGCAATGCCGAGCGAAACCATGCAGCGAAGCATCATCGAATCCAGCAAACATTTCCTCAAGGAGAGGATCGCGCAGCTTGCGGAGCAACCGGAGGAGGCTGCTCCGGCGCCCAGGAAGCGTAGAGTGCGATCTATTTCCTCTGACAAATAGCTAATCTTTTTGTACCGCGCCTGACTTTTGAGACGTCTATCAATTAGCAGCGATTTCCTGCGCTTTCTCGACGAAATACCGCCATCGCACCTTGGACGCAACAATGTGCCGCCAAGCTTGTCGAAGCCCCACATGCTTTTCCAGCAGCTTCGATATGCTGGCGCAGGATTGCGAATCTTCTTTTCGAGGAGGAAACATGCCCTTCCAGAGAAACCAGTTCGGTGTACCCCAATACCCCCAGGCCGATGCCCGCCGGCTTTTCGTACTGTTGTCCGCGATTGATTTGCTGGAACGGCCGACCGTTTCTGCACTGTCGGACCTGACGGGAATCGACAAGGAGTCGATTGACGAGGAAGTGCTCAAGATCAAGGATCAGTTCGGCGTTGACCTGCACAAGCTCGGCGAGGTCTATCGCATCGACTCCTGGGGCGATGTACTGAAGAAGAATGCGGTCAAAAAATACCTGAAGAATGGCGGCTGACCGGATCCGGGATATTGCTCCGGCTGGCCAGGAACGTCATTACGCCTGCTTCGACAAGCCGGAGCGCACCAGGCCGGCGGGAGTGCGCCGGTTGAACAGCTTCTCGGCCAGCTGCGCATTGTTGAGACGATCCTGCACGCGGACGTTCGCAGCCACATGCGCCATGAAGCCATCAAGCTTGCTCCAGGCATCGAGCTGATCGATGTCTTTCGAATGCGTCCATAGATGGAACATCCGATCATGCTTGCATGCATGATCAAACAGCGCATACATCCGGTCCACCCAATCGTCATGCCGCATTGCGAGCAGCAAACCGTCGCGGCGTTTCGACCAGTTGCCCGACGCAAGGAAGTTGCGCAAATAGACGCTTCGCGAATGCGGATAAAACTGGATGGTGGTCGGGATCTGGAAGATGTCGTTGCCGGCATCGAAGCGCAAATTCATCGTCGTCCTGGCATAGTGGAAACCGCAGGCTTTCACGGCGTCCACATCGCGCTTGCCGTACTTCCCGCCCGGATAACAGAAGCCGGTGATCGGCCGGCCCAGCAGGTCCTCGAGGTGCCGCTTGCCCTCCGCAATCTGGAAATGCGCTTCGCGATCGCCAAGATTTTTCAGCCGGCAATGATCAAAGGTGTGCGCGCCGATTTCGAACTGGTCTCCGACATCACGCATCTGTGCGCCGGACATGACCGGAAAGGTGTCGCCCTCCGAATTCCTGATCGGTATGTAAAACGTGCCGTTGATACCATGCTTGCTCAACAGCTCCGCCATTCGCAAATCTGACGGATTGCCGTCATCAATGGAATAGGTAAATAAAAGCCCCATCGTCGAATCCTTTTAACCTGCGTGGTGCGCACCATGCACCATATGCGTACGATCCCTGCGGCATGCGCATTCGGCCGCCTCGGGAACCGGTCGGCTCGCCGGATTCGTACATGGTGCGGTACGCAGGCAAATGCAGTGTTTATCTCGAAACAGATACCTTGGTCCGGCCAGGCTCCATCGCCGGCACCGATGCACGGCACGCGGCAAGCAGCCCGGCTGCGGCATTCTCGAAGGAATACTCGCTTACTTGGGCAAGGCTCTTTTCGGAAAATTTGCGCCATATATCCGGTTGCTGCAACAGGATGGCGGCACGTTGCGCCCATTGGTCCGCTTCCATCGGGCAGACAAACCCGTTCAGGCCATCGCGGACGAGTTCGCCGGCTACGCCGGCGTGCGGTGAGACGATGACCGGCAGACCCGCGGCGCAGGCTTCGTTGGCCACCACGCCCCATACATCGGCGCGTGTCGGGAACAGAAATACCTTTGCGGAACGGTAGAGGTCCGGCAATTCGCGTTGTGTCGCGAAGCCATGGAATACCGCATCCACAAGTTGAGGGTGCAGCGCTGCAGCCTTCTTGATCGCCTCTTCCTGGCTGCCGGAACCGACGAACAGGATTTTCACCTTGCGGCCGATTTTCTTCGCCGTCGCCAGCGCGGTTTCCAGTGCAAACAGCGGCCCCTTGGCGGCTTCGATACGCCCGCAGAAAATGAAGTCGAACGCCTTCGGCTGGTGTGGCTGTTGCGGTTGGAACAGTTCGTTATCGATGCACAGATGGGATATGAAGCAGCGGTCCGGCGAGATGCCGTAGCTTTCGTACAAGCGGCGTCCGCCGACACTGGCGGAAATGAATGCGGTGGACTTCGCAAACACCACGCGCCGGACGATCCTGTGCACATGGCTCAATGCCTGTTCGGAAAGGTCGGTGCCGTCGGTGAGCGGCACGTGGGCGATGCCGCGTGCGGCGGCGTAGCCGAATGCATAGAGCTGCGTCGGATAAAAACCGTCGGTAATGATGACGTCTGGTGCCAGCCGCTTGAGGGTCGGTACGACATCGAGATTGTTGTGGATATAGCGGCCCCGCAATTCTATGATCCGCTCTTTCAGGAACGTATGCTGGAAATCCATGGGCGGCAAATCCCAGTGCCGGTAAGGTTCTCGTTCTGCGCAGAAAATCGCGTGAAAATCAACGCCCGGGACTTTCCCGACGCGTTGAAATACCGGTATGCGGTATGGGGGTGGATTATTGGTGACGAGGGCGATTCTTAACATTATCGTGATCTCAGCGACTGGATGAGGACAATGAATCATGCAGCGCCGATTCTTCTCGGGTGTTGACGGTACTCAACGCGTCATTCGCTACTGCCGAAAATTTTGCCTAATACGTCGCTTGATCGGGAAATGGCGCTCACTTGATGCCATTAATCGAAGCCGGGCAGCCGCCCCCGCTGCGATTTACCCACAAATATTGTGACTAACCCTGTGGATAAGGAGAAATTTTCGCACCAAGCCTTTGATTTCAAACAAGATGTTGGACCTGCTCAAAACCAGTGCGCCCAGGACCGGGCAATGCAGGGAAAAAGAAAGGGGGCACGCTGGTGAGAGCGTTCCCCCTTGTTCATTCCTAAGCCGCGCGTTTATCGCGCGGCATCCGTGCCGAAGGTCACAGATCGGCGGCAGACGGCCTCTTCATCTGGCAGGACGTAGGCTGGGAGGCCACAAACGAGTCGATCTTCTGATTGGTCTTCCAGCCGTAGCCAGTGTTTTCCTGGTCGTAGCGAACATCGGTCTTGTTCGTTTTCGTCCAGGTCGTGATGTAGATCGGCTGCTGCATCTGGTGGTCCGACTTACGCATTTCCATGTCGCCACCCAAACCTTTCATCTTCATCCCTTCCAGCGCAAACGCTACCTTCACCGGGTCGGTCGACTTGCTTTCCTTGATCGCCTTGGACAGGAAGTGGACGACCGAGTGGGTCTGTGTCGTGTAGAAATCGTCCTTGTATTTCTTCTTGAAACCTTCGACGATTTCCTTGCCAACAAACGTATCGTTATTCACGTTCCAGTTACCGACCGACTTGACCCTATCGGCACCTGCTGCGCCCATCGCGGTCGGCACACCGGTTGTCGCGGCGTAGTAGGTATAAAAATTCGCCTTCAGATCAGATTCCCGCCCAGACTTGATCAGCAACGCCAGGTCACTGCCCCAGTTTCCGGTCAGCACCGTATCGGCACCCGAAGCCTTTATCTTCGCAACGTAGGGCGAAAAATCCTTGACGAGAGCGATTGGATGCAGGTCGTCGCCGACGATCTCGATGTCCGGGCGCTTGCGTGCCAGGTACTCTTTCGCGGCGCGGGTGAACTGATGTCCGTGGGCATAATTCTGGCCGATGATGTACACCTTCTTGACCGACTGATCTTTTGCCAGATAAGTGGTCAATGCCTCCATCTTCATATCCGAATTCGCGTCGAACCGGAAATGCCAGAAGCTGCACTTGCTGTTGGTCAGGTCGGGGTCGATCGCGGAATTATTGAAGTAGACGATCTCCTTGCCCGGATTGCGCTCGTTATGCTTGTTGATCGCATCCACCAGCGCCAGCGCAACGCCAGAGCCGTTGCCCTGCGCGATATAGCGGATGCCCTGGTTGATGACGTTCTTCAACTGGTTCAGCGACTCCTGCGGGCTCCCCTTGTTGTCGAATGCGACGAACTCGATCGTATGGTTACCGGCGAGCTTCTGCTTGTTCGCCAGTTCCGCATTGTATTGATAGCTGTTGAACAGGTTCTGGCCAATCGGAGCAAACGCGCCTGACATGGTGTCGATATAGGCCACCTTGACCACGTCGGCCATTGCGCCTGGAGCGGCGAGCGCCGCGGCCAACGGAATTGCCGTTGTCAGCATCTTGATTGTTTTGTTCATGGTGTCTCCTCCTGGTTGATTTTCTAAGCGGCGTAAGGATGTTTCCGTAGCGCGCCGCGCCGCTTCAGTCTTTTATACGGGTGTTTGACGAATAAACTTTAGGGCCGGTACAGAGTCGGGCAAGGGGCCGACCGCGCCTCAGTTCATCAGGCGGCCTTGCGGACCGATGATGCCGATCTGCACGAATGAAGATCCTTCACGCCGGCCGTTCGAAAAGTCGTAGTTCAGCCCGCCGATATCGGTCTTGTGGAGCTGATCAAGCGCTGCGGCCATGGCTTCCGGGGTCGGGACGCCTTTGATTTTCTTCAGTGCTTCCACCACTACCCGGGCTGCAAGAAATCCCTCCAGGTGCAGATTGTTGATCCTGACCTCCGGGATCTGCTGCAGATCCATCGCGGCGCGGAAATCCTTCATGATCTGCAGTGCGCTGCTGGTCGGATAGGTCACCTGCGTCAGCATGAGGCCACGGCTTCCTTCGGCGCCGAGAATATCGACGATCGCCGCATGCGAGGTGGTGGAGAAACTCGTGACGGGAAGTGCCGGGCGCAGTGTGCGGATTTCCTTGTAAAACTGCGCAACCAGCGGCGTGACACCGTACACCAGGACTTGCTGCAACGATTGGTCGGCAGCCACCTTGCGCGCGATATCGGGAATATCCTTCAGCCCCGCGGGAACGGGATATCGCGCGACCAGGGTGGCCCCGCTCTTCTCCGCGGCGCGTTCGATCTGCGCCAGCGCTTCGCGTCCCGAACCGTCATCGGAATACACGGCAACCATCCGCTTGCGTCCGATGGTTGCTGACACATTGACGATCTTGTCCGCCTCGGCAGCGATGCCGGCGATCAGAAAATAATGATTCTTGCTTTGCAGGCCGCGCACCGTGGAGGATCCGTCGCGGGGGCCCACCAGGGGAATATTGGCGCGGGACAGGACGCCGGACTGGATCAGGGCTGCGTTTTGCAAGGTGCCTGCGGTATTGAGAAGCGCAACCGGCGAATGGGTCGAAATCAGTTCCTGTGTTTTCGACACCGTCATCTTTGGATCGAAGGAATCGTCCTGCACCTCGAAGCGGACGCGATAGCCGTTGATTCCGCCGTTTTCATTCACATAATCGAAACAGGCACTGGCACCTTCTGCGAGCGGCTTGCCCAAGGTGGCAAATGGACCGTTCAGCGGCACCACTGAACCGATCACCACTTCCTTCGGGGCGGAAAACACCTGTGCGGACATGCACATGGCGAATGACAAGACCAACAAACGGCGGGGTAATACGGACATCACATTCATGGACTGGTCTCCTCCATCCTGGTATTCGGTATCTTCGACGCTTGTTGAAAGCCGCACCGGCGTTCGCGTTCTTGATAAGTATCCAAGGCAATCTTCCGAGCTGTTGTTCGAAGCGTTGCGCAAGACTCGTTTAACTGCCAATTAAGTGCTTTGCCGTTCATGAACCGAACGTCATTCAATTAAAACAATGAAGCCATCGTATGAAACTAATTTCCACACGTCAAGACTTTTTGCCAGATCTGCATCTGGAACAACACGTACGCACCCCCGGGAGAACCGCCATGCGAAACGCCATAGTTTGTCTTACAACAGGCAGCAGTCAAAATCGGCTTTGATGCAAAAGGTTTGCCACACGTCAAATCTTTATGGGCATCACCGTCTAAAGTGTCTTCAGGCACTAAATTTGGTGCGATATAGGAAAAGCAAATGACACGACCCGAATCGCTTTTTGAAGCAGCAAGCTACGATCTCAACAAATTCCGGGAACGGCGGATGGCCGAACGCCGCGCGACGCCCCGCAACTCCGCAGACCGGCGTGCCTCACGTGCACCGGCACCGGACGACAACGTCGCGGGACAATCCGGCTCAGACCAAAATCAGCAAAATTTGCAAAACGGGCAATAATCCGGCAGGCCACCCCTGCCCGAAAAGACACGCCGTCTTGCGCTCGGGACTGCTGATCGAGCCGGTTATTCAAATCGCTGAAATGCGGCGAATTGGAAGCTGGTTCGATCAGCGCAAAAAGGGGAAAGGCATGTGGGTAGAACGCTGCAACAATCACCGCTGCCGGCGTCCGTATCAAGTTAACGAATTTGGCGGCGAACGCAAAGGACAGCCACAGCCTGTCGACATCACTTGTCCGCATTGCGGATGCAGCGAGGTGCGATGGAGTGAAAGCGTGTTCCTGACCCATGCCCTGTCCAGCGAACAAGAGCAGGAAATCAATCAGCGCCAAGGTTATATCGGGGCACTGAAAAGGCGTGCTTCACGACATCCGACTGTCGCTTCGCGATGACAGATTTGGTGCAAATCAAGCATTGCGTCCCACTTGTTGCAGGCATGCCGACCACCTTAACCATTCTCAAGCCGCAGTCGATGTGAAGCGCTAAATTAAAGGCTCGATGACTTGCTCCATGGTGCCTTATGAACACTGCTCAGAATCTGGCGAAATACCTGTCAGCCTTGGCGGTTATGCTTTTTTGCAGTGCCCTGATCCTTTTCATTCCAGGGCCCCAATCCCCTCTTCCCGACACGACCGCCTCCACCATCGCCCCCAAGCCGGCTGAAACTCCGAGCAAAATGGACGTGCCTGCTCAACATAAACCGGTGGAAGCCATTCCGGTAAGCGGGTAGCCGCATACCCTTGCCATTTTCGATCCGGCAACGCCTGGTAAGCCAAACGCATATTGCAATAGCCGTTTTGGATAGCGGAAGACTTCCAATATTCCTACTCAGCCAGCCTGAATGGCTGGGCATTTCTTTTCCAAAACATCCTTTAAGGCTAAGCTGAACAAGCCACTGTTTTTTTGGATTGACGTCGATTTGATCG
>NZ_DAIUCO010000055.1:0-22876 GCF_036846085.1 Noviherbaspirillum sp.
GTTTGGTGTCGTCGGTCAGCAAGCCTACCTGGCGCGCCTTCTTGCGGATATTGTCGAGATTGAGGCCTTGTCCGTCGTCGGAGAACTGGATGACGACCTCGTTACCTTCCTGGCGGATTTCAACCAGCAGTTCGCCGGTTTCATTCTTTCCTGCCGAACGGCGCGAGGCACGGGACTCGATGCCATGCACGATCGCATTGCGCAGCAGGTGCTCGAACGGACCGGTCATCTTCTCCAGCACGCCCCGGTCGATCTCCACCGCGCTGCCGCGGATATCGAGGTTGACACGCTTGTCCATTTCCTTCGCGGTCTGCCGCGTCACGCGGTAGAGGCGCTCGGAGATGCTGGCGAACTGGACCATGCGCACCCGCATCAGATCCTGCTGCAGGTCACGGGTGAGCCGTGCCTGGATCGACAGGTCGCCGGTGGCGCTGTCCAGCGTGCGGCTCAGGTTCTGCTGTACCGAGCCGACGTCGTTGACGCTTTCGGCCATCATGCGGGTCAGTTCCTGCAGGCGGGTGAAGCGGTCGAACTCCAGCGGATCGAACTCACGGTCGGCCGAATGTGCCATGCGGGAGGTGATCTGCGATTCCGCCTGCATTTCGATCTCGCGCAGCTGGTCGCGCAGACGTCCGACGTTTTCGGTCAGCTCCGACAGCGACTGGCGCAGCGTGCCGACTTCGGTTTCGATCTTCGAACGCGCGATCGACACCTCACCGGCCTGGTTGACCAGCCGGTCGAGGATGTCGGCGCGGACCCGCACCAGCGGAACCGACGCGGAACCGGCGGCAGCGGGAACAGGGGCGGCTTCAGGCGCTTTCGGCGCGATGAAGCGGCCGCTCGGAACCGGCATCACCGACGTCAGCACTACCGGTTCAGCAGGCTCGTCGCCCTTGACGAACGGATTCGATACTTCAGCTGACATGGATTCGCCCTGCACCGGCGCCTGCTGCGCAGCCGGCTTGGAAGCGGAGGGATTCTGCAACTGCTCGAAGAGTTGCAAGGCATCGTCGTAGCGTACCAGCAAGTCGTCGACCGACAATGCGGTCGGCGAGCTCAGGTGCATGATGTTCTCGATGCGCGACTCCATGTCGTGCAGGTGCTGGCCAAGCGCCATCGCACCGGCCATCCGTGCGCTGCCCTTGAGGGTATGCAGCAAACGCAGCATCGATTGCGGCCAGACAGCACTGCCCAGCTCGCCCTGCCATGACCGCAACACCTGCCCCATCTCGGGCAACATGTCGCGTCCTTCCTCAAGGAAGACCGGCAGCAGGTCCGCATCCAGATCATCGTTGACGACGATTGCCGGGTGCGGCGTGTCGTCAGACGGGCTGGTGAAAACCGCCTCCTGACGAACCGCCGGCTGCGCCTGGACGGACTGGAATGCTACTTCCGACTCCGCGACCGGCTCTTCCGGGGCATTGTCCTGCAGCAGGGACTCGGCGGATTCGGCAGGCTCCGCGGTTGATGCATCAATCGTCGATGCCGCAGCGGCTGGCAATTCGGCCGCTGTCTCCACATGCTCCTCCTCAGGCAGATCGAACTCGACTGCGAGCGGGGCCTGCGGCTGGATCTCGATCTGGGTATCGGAACGTGCTTCGATCTCGCGCAGCATCCTTGAAAGGAGCAGCACGAATTCCGGTTCGTGCTGGGGCATTTCTCCCAACGCGAAGGTCTGCAGCATCAGTTTCAACCGTTCCACGCTTTGTTCCAGCGTGTCGTATTCGCGGTCAGCCAGGCGAACCGCTTTTCGCATCAGGAACTGCAGCACCATCTCCAGTGCGTGCGCGACTTCCTGCAAGGCATTGAAACCGACCGTCGCGGAGCTGCCGGCCAGCGAATGCGCGGCGTGGACCGCCTGGATGCTGACCCGGCGTTCCGGCTCATGCCGCCATTCGGCGATATCGTTGGCAAGCAGGCGGACCAGTTCGTCGGTTTCGGCAAGGTAGATATTGTGCAGCGGGACGCTGATTTCCAGGTCACCAATACGCTTGACGTTGTCGTTGCTGACTGGCGCGGCCGGGGTCATGGTGGGGAAGTCGATGACTTCGGCGACCGATGCACGCGGCGAAGCCGCAAACACGGGCTCTGCCTGCACTTCTTCGACAGCATCCAGTTCCAGCACTATCGGGAATTCCTCGACAGTACCGGAGTCGGTCAACGCGGGAATGTCGTCCGTAGCGATGAAGTCTGCGACTGCCGGCGCTTCGGTTTCTTCGGTGGCTCCGACAGCGGAGTTGCCGCTGTCAAACATGGCCATGTCGGCATCAGACAACTCGATCTCTTCGGCTTCCGGCAAGGCTGCCACCGGTTCGAGGGCAGTCTCTTGCATGAAATCGGCCGCGATGTCGAAGGAAGGCAGAGCTTCGACCGCGGCAATTTCCTGCGTTGCATCGGCGGGCAATTCCGGCGCCAGCTCTGTCGCCAGCTCGAATGCCGGTTCAAACTCCCGCACGTCATCGATCGGCAAATCAGGCGACGGGGACGAAACCTGAGCTGCTTCGGGCTCGACCAGCGATTCGATCAGGGACGCCGTCAACGATTCCGGCAGGATGTCTGCCGCCGCGGGCGTGGCGGGCGCCACGTCGACCGGGACGCCGTCCAAGGCAATTGCGTTCGATTCGTCCGAAATCTCCGGCTGATCATTGCTGCCGGCTCCAGTGAGGTCCAGTGCGGATTCAGCCTCGGATGCCGAGTCAGGCGCGGTATCGGATTGCGGTTCGGCCTGCAGGCCGGAAGCTGTTTCCTCGAACAGGAAGCTCTGGCCCGACTTGATCCGCTCTGCAGCAGCAACCAGCGCATGCGAGGTGCGGCTGGAGCGTCCTTGTGTCTTCAGATCCTGCACCCAGGCGCCGAGGAGTTCTGCCGCTTTATCCAGCAAGGCATACAGATCCGCGTCGCCCGGACGTGCGTCCGACAAGCGCAGGTTCAGCACCTGCTCGATGCTCCAGGCGGCTTCGCCGAAGGCAACCAGTCCAACCATGCGGCCGCTGCCCTTGAGCGTGTGAAAAGAACGGCGCAGTGTCGTAAGGTGTTCCTGATTGCTGGGCTCACTGCGTGCCGCGGGAACGGTCTGGCCGACGCATTCCAGCACCTCCTCGGCTTCCATCAGGAAGATTTCCAGCAACTCGGCGTCCACAGCCTCATCGGTTTCCGGGGTGACTGTTTCGGGCGCCACGGATGCCGTGGGGGCTGCCGGCACTGCCGGAGCAGGATTGCTGACGATGGGTGCCAAGACCTGCGTGGACGCGGCGATATCGGCGCGGTTGAGCGCTTCGATGCCGGCTTCCGCAAGGTCGTTGGCTTCCGGATTGTCGACCAGTGCGGCATCGCGGCGGATCTGTTCCAGCGATTCCTTGAGCTGTTCCTGCAATTCCTGGTTGCCGGGTTCCGCGCTGAGCGAGAGCGCAAGCTCCGCTGACTGCTGCAGATGGAGCTCGAGTTCGTCCTCCACAGTGGACAAGACCACGGTTTCAGCGCCGGGCACCGCTGGACCGTCAGTCTCGGCCACCGGCTCAAAAGGGCCGGGATCCTCCACGATCGGTTCAGGCGCGGGGCCCTTTTCCACCACGCTGGCCCGGAATACGCCGCGCTCTTCATCATAGGAAAAGCGCTGCTTCGCGCTGCTTGCGTTGTGCTGCAAGGTCTCGATGAAGAAGCTCAGTGCACCGACATTCTCCGCCACCTGCTGGAATTCCTGCTGTTCCGGCGCCACATCCGCTTCCGCTGCGGCGAACCGCTTGACCGCGGCGCGCGTGTGCTGGATGGTGCGCATCGCGTCGTCCTGGTCGAGGATCGCCATCGCGCCTTCGATCTGGTACAGGATGGTGTCCAGCTGCCCCAACGCGTTTTGCTGTGCCGGGTCCCTGAAATACTCGTCCAGCATCTTTTCGACCTGGCGCAGGCTGTTCTGCATTTCACCGGCGAGCACCGTCATCGTCTGGCGCTGCTGCGCCTCGCGCGACATGTCATCCAGCCACTGCGCCGTTTCCACAGGCTGCTGACCGGCAACGATGGACAGCAGGCGCGCCGTCATGGCGTCCGCACGTTCAGCGAAGTTGTCGGGAAGGCGGCCGATATTGCCGAGTGCGTTTTCGATGAAGAGCAGGCTGGTGGCCATTTCCAGCCCAAGGCTTTCACCGGCCGTACCGCGCGCGGCATGCCGGGATATGCCGCTGAGTTCCCGTAACAGCTTCGTCAGCGCCGGTGCGTTGAGTTTGGCGCCGGCATCGGCCAGCGCATGCATTTCGTGTTCAAACGTATCCGCGCCGCTGACGTCGCCGCCGGCGATACGGTTCCACAGGTTCTTCGCCTGCGACAGCCGCTCTTTCGCCGCCGCCAGGGCGTCGAGGTTGATTTGTCCGTAGCGCTTGATCTCGTAATCCGCCGGAACCAGTCCGTCGAGCTGATAGGCATTGCGGATCTGGACGGCACGCGGTGACGGATCGGTCATCTGCGCGATGAAGAACAACGCATCGCGCAACAGTCTTTCGGCGATGCTTGACGATCCCTGGCTCAGGCGACGGATCTGCAGATTGATTCGTGCGAAAAGCTGCTTGACGTAGATTTCTTTCGGAATCTTGCCTGCGGCGACTGCTTCGGCAAAACCATGCATCACCCACCAGAACGCCCTGGACTGCGGCGCGCTCTGCATCCTGTCGATTTCGGCGACGACATCGCGCAGGACAGTTGCGTTGGCCAGTTCGGCGGTTCGATCGGTGCTTTTCAGAAACGGCAGCAATGCCCTTTCAAACCGCTGGCGAAGCGCCGCATAGTCGGGCTTTGCCGTGGCTGCCGATGCGACCGGCAACTGGGGGCGGATCGCCAGGTTCGGGAAGAACAGGTCCGCGGGATGGATGCGTTCCGCGCCGCGCACTTCCAGCAGCGCTCGGTAGTACGGGAACAGCCGGACCGGCTGATGCGGCAAACCGGACAGCAGCTCCTCCAGGTATTCCACCAGGGCCAGATAGCCGTGGTCGATGGCCTGTGCCATTGCACTGTTGAACTGGAGCTGCTTGGTATCGACCCGGTCGAGGAGATCCTCGACGGTCTCGGTAATGATGGAAACGCCGTCGACATCAACGATCTGCAGGGCGCCATGGGCCTGGTGCAGATAGCTCTTGGCATGGCGAAGAGTGGTTGATTGCGCTTCGGCATCCTGTGCGGCAGCCTCGTACAAGGCGGCTTTGGAGCGGCCGAGGGCTTCGCGGATTTCTCCCATCACCCAAGACAACGGTCCGGTATCGAAAGTATCTCGAACGCCCTGCGTGATGGCGGAAGAAGGGGTTGTCATGACTGCCTCGCGGAGGTTCAAAAGGCGACAAACCGAAACGACGGTTTATCGCCTGGCATTACGAATTGGCGGCAAGCCGGTACAGGCGAACACCGGACTGGGGTCAGGCAGTCACGCGGAAACGCGATACCGAGTTCTTGAGTTCTTCAGCCAGCATGGACAGTTCGTGAATCGACTGCGCGGTCTGTTGCGTACCTTCCTGCGTCTGTTCGGTAACGGTCAGGATGTTTTGGATGTTCTGCGCAACGCCGTTCGCCGATGTTGCCTGCTGTTCGGTCGCAGAGGAAATCCCTTGAATCAGTTCCGCAAGGCGGTTCGAGACGCGACGGATGTCGGACAGCGCCGCGCCGGCCGCGTCGGACAGTTTTGCTCCCTCAACCACACCCTGCGTGGATTTTTCCATCGCGGCTACCGCATCGTGGGTATCGGTCTGAATCGTACGAACCAGCGCACCGATCTGTTTGGTCGCCTCGCCGGAACGTTCCGCCAGTCGCTGCACCTCTTCCGCAACCACAGAGAAGCCCCGGCCCGCTTCACCTGCCGACGCCGCCTGGATCGCCGCATTCAGCGCCAGCACGTTGGTCTGTTCGGTAATGTCGGAAATCAGTTCGGTGATTTCGCCGATCTCCTGGGAGGATTCGCCGAGACGCTTGATTCGCTTGGATGTTTCCTGGATCTGCTCGCGGATCTCGTTCATGCCCTTGATTGCGTCTTCCACCGCTTTCGCGCCCTGTTCCGCCGCAGCCACCGACTGTCGTGCCACGTCAGCGGATTCGTTCGCGGATTTCGATACATCGGTAATCTGGACCGCCATTTCAAGTACGGCCTGGCCGGTTTCCTGAATCTCGCGCGACTGCTTCTGGGATGCCGCGAGCAGTTCGGTGGAAATGTTTTGCGCCTGGTTGGACGCGGAAGTAACTTGCTCGGCGGTCTTCGTTACCCGGCCCACCAGGCCGCGCAGTTCTTCCACCGTATAGTTAACCGAGTCGGCGATCGCACCGGTGATGTCTTCCGACACCGTCGCCTGCACGGTCAAGTCGCCGTCCGCCACTTCCTGCAATTCGTTCATCAGTCGCAAAATCGCGGCCTGGTTCTGATCGTTCGCAGCCTGCGCTTCTTCTTCCTTGCGCAGCGCTTCGAGACGCTGCTGTTCCGCCTGCTGGCGGCGCATGTCCGCTTCCTTGGTACGGTTACGGCTATCCTGCAGCAGCACCAAAGCGATGCCGACCGCGGCAACCAGCGCCGCGATGGCGCTCACCAGCATCAGCCAGAAGGAGACGCTCAGCGAGTCTTCTTTCCCGCGGTAGGATTGCTGCAAGGTAGTCAGGCGCTGTTTCAGTGTTTCGTTTTCAGCAAAGATCAGCTGCTCGGATTGCTTCGCCGCGATGAAGTTTTGCAGGTTGCCGAGGATCGTCGCAACCGACTGCTGGTATTCGGCAAACGCGCTCTGCAGTTCGGTCAGCTTTTCCCGCGTGTCCGGATCTTGCGTCGCTGTCAGGCGCAGCACGTCGCTGCCGTTCAGGAAGCCTTCGGTAATGTCACGGAAGGTGTTGGTGTCCTTGCCCAGCAGGAAGGCCGTTTCCGGGTTCACACCTTCGGATGTCAGGAATTCGTTGGCGCTTCGACCGAGACGCTGGGTCAACATGACCAACTGGCCGGCTGCGGAAATTTCCCGTGGCGATGCACCACCCTGTGCCTTCAGGGTGGAAATCTGTTCGGTTAGTTCAAGCAGCACCGGGGACAGCGTATTCAGTTTCTGCAGTGTCGTTCCGAAACCCGTCAGCTCCTTGTTGAGCTTGAGAATGGTGTCCGCCGCCTTGTCGGAATTCAACCAGATCTTCTCGGTTTCTTTCAGCAATGTCTCCATTTCCGCGTCCGGAGGACTGATTTCCCGTCCGAGGTATTCACCGCCCTTGAGCAGCACGGACAGATCGCGGTTGAATTCCTTGCGGCTTTCCTCGAGCTGTTTGAACGCGGCCGGATTACCCTGGATCGCGTTAGGCGCCGCCTTACCGATACGCTGCGAGTGCATCAGCGCGTCACCGGCGATCTGCGTCTGGGTCGATGCATGAATAGACTGGTTGGAATTCAGCCACACGAAGGAAGCGCCGAGAACCAGCGAACCGCCGAGTACCACCAGCAGGACCCGCACCTGCTTCTGCAACGGCATCTTGCCGATCAGCGGCAGGCGGATATCGCCGCTCTTCTGGAGCGCGTCGCCGATGAAGGTAGCGTTCAGATTTGTTTCAGTATTGACAATCAATGGATCTGCCGACGCAGCGGCCGGCGGCGTCATATCGCCGGGTTCGGCCTGCACTGCGACCGTGTTGGCATCGTCGGTCTGGCCGACGTGCGCTGCAAGATCCCCGCCCTCAGCAAGTCCTTCCTTTTGTCCCTTGGAAAAGAACGGTAGTTTGAATGCCATTACTGAGTCTCCTAAATCTGATGACTGATTACTGTGTGGGGCTGGTCGTGCAACCTAGCGGCTTATAAACCAACATGCAAAAACCGCGGGTCTTGCACGATTAGAGATAAATTGAGTTCTGTCCAGACTTGGGACTCGCGATCGACGTAGCGCTGCGCGATCCAGGGCGTGGCGCCATCCTCCTGCGGCTGCAACTCCATCTCTGAAACGTTGCGCAGACCCATGACGCGGGATACGAGCAGACCGCTGTTGAAGGAAAGGGTCGAGGAGAACGCCACGATGCGGCTGTCCTTGTCGATCGGCGTCGCAGGCTGTCCCTGGAACGCGGCAAGATCGATGACGCTGATCAGGCTTCCCCGCACATTCGTCAGTCCGAGGAACCACTCCTGCGTCAGCGGCACTTCGGTAATCGATCCTATGGAGACGATTTCGCCCGCTTCACGCAGGTTGAGCAGCCATTTGGTCTGCCCGATCATGACGCCTAGCTGACTGACATGCTCCTGCGCACCGCTGCGCACCGCCTGCATGCGCTCCACCAGCTGTGCCTGGAATTCGCGCAGGCGGGTGCGGCGCGCACCGATGTCGCGTTTGCCAAGCACAGGCTTCGACAAGAGTTCCGGAGTGGTCTGACTCATGACGGCGTCGTCTTTAACCAAGCGCGGCGATTTTGGAGAGAAGCTCCTGGGGATCGACCGGCTTGACGATGTAGTCGCGCGCTCCCTGGCGCAATCCCCAGATACGGTCCGTTTCCTGGTTCTTGCTGGTGCAGATGATGATGGGCACGTCCTGGGTTTCCGGATCGCGGGAGATCGCGCGTGTGATCTGGAATCCGTTCTGGCCTGGCATGACCACATCCATCAGGATCAGCTGAGGCTTGTCGGCCTTCACCTTCAATAACGCTTCCTCGCCGCTCTCGGCGGTCGATACGGAAAAACCGTTCTTGATCAGGATATCGGTCAGGAAATAGCGCTCTGTAGGGGAGTCGTCTACCACGAGAATTTTTTGAATGGCCATCTTGAACTTTCAAATCGGAATTATTTGGCAACGGCGTCGGCGGTATGCTCGCGCACCGTTTTTAGCAGGCTGTCTTTGGTAAATGGCTTAGTAAGGTAGGCATCGGAACCGACCATCGCCCCACGCGCCCGGTCGAAAAGACCATCCTTGGAGGACAGCATGATGACCGGCGTGGTATGGAACTTGGCGCTTTTCTTGATCAATGCACAAGTCTGATAGCCGTCCAGCCGCGGCATCAGGATGTCGCAAAAGATCAGGGCCGGCTTGTGGTCGTTCATTTTGGCGAGAGCGTCGAAGCCGTCGTCTGCCAACACGACCTGATAGCCAGCCTGGCCCAGGAAGATTTCCGCGGAGCGACGAATCGTGCTGCTGTCGTCGATCACCATTATTTTGAGACTGGCGTTATCCACTGATATTGTCATGACGTAATCTCGTTAAGCTACCGCCCAATATACGGCGCAACTGTAACAAAAAGCAAGATGCTTTAGAACAACTCTCTCTTCACGTCATGGATTGGCGTGGTTTTTATGCGAAACAGGCAATGCTTGATGCAGGTGAAGACAACGGGAATTTTTACAGCGCGACCATTTCAAAGTCTTCTTTTCGGGCGCCGCATTCCGGGCAGGTCCAGTTCATGGGGACGTCGGCCCAAAGCGTTCCGGCCGGGATGCCTTCGTCGGGGAGGCCCGCCGATTCGTCGTACACCCATCCGCAAATCAAACACATCCAGGTCTTGAATTCCTGGTTCGACGATTCGTTATTACTCACGGTGCTTGCCCTTCAATCAAGTAAAATGCAAAGTCGCATATCTTAATCTACCCGCTGTGCAAAACCAAACATCTCCACTCATTCTCACCTTTGGCGCAACTGATCCGGTGAGCGCCATCGGCGTCCAGGCCGATCTGGCAGCATTTGCCGGGATGGGTTGCCATGGCTTGTCGGTTGTCACCGCCATCCTAATCGGGGACACGGCGCGCATCGAAGACGCGCAGCCCATTGATCCGGACTGGGTCGCTGACCAGGCAAGAGTCGTGCTCGAAGACATGCCGGTCGCCGCGTTCAAGGTCGGCGTTGTGGGCAGCATGGAGAATGTGACGGTGATCGCAGAAATCGTTTCCGATTATCCCGACATCCCCCTGGTGCTCGATCCGTTCATTTCCGCCATGCCCGACCAGGGCCCGGACGGCGAGGACATGCTGGTCGCGATACGTGAGTTGCTGATTCCCCAGACAACCGTGTTTCTTACCTCGGCGGTCGAACTGTCGCGGCTCGCCGAGACCTGGCGCGAGCCCTCGACGGAAGACACCATGGCCACCGATGCGATGCGCCTGATCGGGATGGGTTGTGAATACGTGCTCGTTACCGGCACGCCGGGCGACGTGCATGAAGTCGGCAACATTTTGTTCGATGAATCCGGCATGGTGCGGCAGGACACATGGCAACGCCTGTCCGGCTCCTTCAGCGGTGCGGGCAGCACGATGTCGGCTGCAATCGCGGCACTTCTCGCCAATGGCCTGGATGTGCCCGAAGCCGTATTCGAGGCCCAGGAATTCACCCATGCGGCGTTGTCGAACGCACATCGGCTGGGCATGGGAAAGCTTACGCCCGACCGCTATTTCTGGGCCCAGGAATCCGAAAACGGCCCCACCACATAATTATTTTTGCTTCACATGACCTCCCAAAACGACACTCTTTTTGCCCGCGCACAGATCACCACGCCAGGCGGCGTCAATTCTCCGGTCAGGGCGTTCCGGTCCGTCGGCGGCACGCCGCGCTTCATTACCCGAGCCGCAGGCCCCTATTTCTGGGACGCCGATGACCGCCGTTATATCGACTACATTGGTTCATGGGGACCGGCTATCGTGGGCCATGCGCACCCGAAAGTCATCCAGGCGGTGCAGGATGCCGCCGCCCGTGGCCTGAGCTTCGGCGCTCCGACCGAGGGCGAGATCGAAATGGCGGAAGAAATATGCCGCCTGCTGCCGTCGGTTGAACAGGTGCGTCTCGTTTCGAGCGGCACCGAAGCGGCCATGAGTGCCCTGCGCCTGGCGCGCGGCGCCACCGGGCGCGATGCAATCGTTAAGTTCGAAGGCTGCTATCACGGACATGCCGATTCCCTTCTGGTGAAAGCAGGCAGCGGATTGCTCACCTTCGGCAACCCGACCTCCGCCGGCGTCCCGGAAGACTTCGCCAAGCACACCCTCGTGCTCGACTACAACGATGCCCAGCAACTGGAAGAATTGTTCTCCCGCATGGGCGACCGTATCGCCTGCGTCATCGTCGAGCCGGTGGCAGGCAATATGAACCTCGTGCGCGCCACGCCGGAATTCCTGCAGGCGATGCGGCGCCTGTGCACTGCACATGGCGCGCTGCTGATTTTCGACGAAGTCATGTCGGGTTTCCGGGTGGCGCTCGGTGGCGCCCAATCGCTGTACGGCATCACGCCGGACCTCACCGTGCTCGGCAAGGTCATCGGCGGCGGCTTGCCGGTGGCGGCGTTCGGCGGTCGAAAAGACATCATGAAACACCTGGCGCCACTCGGTGGGGTCTACCAGGCCGGCACCTTGTCAGGCAACCCGGTTGCCGTCGCTGCCGGCATGACGACGCTCAAACTGATCCAGGAACCCGGTTTTTACGAAAACCTCGGAGCGCAGACCGCGAAGCTGGCGAACGGTTTGTCGGAAGTGGCGCGGCAGGCGGGTGTGACGTTCTGCGCCGATGCCGTGGGCGGCATGTTCGGAATTTATTTCGCTGGGCAGGTGCCGGCCACCTACGGTGCGATGATGAAATGCGACAAGGACGCGTTCAACGCATTTTTCCACGCGATGCTCGATGCGGGCGTCTATCTGGCGCCGTCGGCATTCGAAGCGGGCTTCGTGTCGGCCCAGCATGATGATGTGGTCATCGCGGCAACGCTGGACGCCGCACATGCTTCATTCGCCAAGCTGAAGCGCGCCGCCCGCTGATTTCTGCCGACCGTTCCGTCATTGCGGTCGATCCTGGCCGCGATGCTGATTTATTTCAGCCAGCCGCGGCGGCGGAAGTAAAGGAATGGGGCGACGGCACTACCAACCATCAGCATCAGCGCGAACGGGTAGCCTAGCGACCAGTTCAGCTCCGGCAGGATGCGGAAATTCATGCCATAAATACTGGCGATAAGCGTCGGTGGCAGGAAGGCGACGCTGGCGACGGAAAAGATCTTGATGATCTTGTTCTGGTTGATGTTGATAAAACCGACGGTGGCATCCATCAAAAAGTTGATCTTGTCGAAGAGGAATGCGGTGTGGCCGTCCAGCGATTCGATGTCGCGCAGAATCTGGCGCGCCTCCTCGAACTGATCGGTGTTCAGCAGGCGACCGCGCATCAGGAAGCTGACCGCGCGCCGGGTGTCCATCATGTTGCGTCGGATTCGTCCGTTCAAGTCCTCCTCCTGCGCGATCGCATTCAGCGATTCCGCCGCATCCTGGTCGCTGAGTTCCTTCTGCAGCACGCTCCGGCTCACCTCTTCCAGGCTCTGGTAGATTCCTTCGAGCGCATCTGCCGAGTACTCGGCATCGGTCGCATACAGGTCAAGAAGCACATCCTTGTAGTCGCCGATGGAACCGGGGCGCGAACGTGCGCGCATGCGCACCAGCCGGAACACCGGCAGGTCATCGGTATGGACCGAAAACAGCATGTTTTTCGCGAGGATGAATGCGACGGTGATGACCCGCGACGGCCCATCCTCTTCTTCCAGCAGGAAGTCGGTGCGCAAGTGCAGATCGCCGTTTTCCGCTTCGTAGTAGCGCGCCGATGCTTCGATATCCTTGACTTCATCTTCGCCGGGCAGGGTGACGCCATAGATGCTTTTCACCCATGCGCGCTCGTCGTCGTTGGGATCGGTCAGATCCACCCAGACCGGCGCAGCCTTTTCCAGATCGTTCCGGGTCTCGATGTTGACCTGGTTGAGGCGACCGTTTTGCAAGACGAATACATTGATCATGTGCTCTCCCGACCATGGTTCCTGTACCGGAAGCATGGCCATCCTGCAGCCCCATGGCTGCAGTCGAATGAATTGTCAGGGAACGCGGCCGGATGCGGGTCCGATATCGCGACATGGATATCGGCCGGAACCGTGGCCTGGACGCACCCGCCCACCAGCATGCGGCGAGAGGCGCATTGACGCTCGGGTATCGCGCTATCTCGCCGGTCGGACGTCTGGCAACGACCGACAATGTGTATAGGGACTACCCAAGACGGGTCTCCAAAAACGAAAACAGCGCAAGTGTACTGATAACGCCATAGTCAGGCAAGCTTTGAAAAGCCCAAAGCACGCTTCCTGAGAGCTTGGTCAAGCAAGTCATCTCGGCGTCATCTTCTCCTGCAGGGCCTTTTCCATCATCCGGTCCTGCATGGACGCCGGCGCGTTGTCAGGCACGGTCGCGGGAACGGCCTTCGGCGGTTCGATCCCGCGGCTGTCGTGCAGAACGACATCACGGCTGGCGGGCCGGTCCGGGCCGCATTCGATATTCGAGTACATGACCTTTCCATCCACCACGCAGCGCCGTATGTCCTTGCCGGAGGGCGCTGCCGGCCGGACATCCTGATCAAGGGATTTCACGGATTTCACGACCGGGGTGTTGATCAGGCTGGCCCAGGCATCCTGAAAAAGATTGCGCTCATGACGCATGGACATCAAAGCTGCCATCCCGACGGCAGCAACGGCGCCTACCAATATGGCACACCACAACAAGCTCAGCGCACCACGCTGCGTCGTCAAATTTGCAGTCGTCTTCATGGCAACTCCGCCGCGCCCATGCGCCGAAGAATCAGATTGGTCCGGCGCGCCAGGTAACCCGAATTGCGGTTCTTGTCGTAGAAGCGCGGCTTGGGCAGCATGACCGCGAGCCTCGCCGCCTGCGCCGGACTCAGCGCAGCCGCTGACACGCCGAAATAATGCTGGGCCGCGGCTTCCGCGCCGAAGACGCCGTTGCCCCACTCCACCACGTTCAGATAGATTTCAAAGATACGTTCCTTGTCCATCCAGAACTCCAGCATGTAGGTAATGATGACTTCCTGGCCCTTGCGCAGATAGCTTCGCTTTCCGGATAGAAAAAGGTTCTTGGCAAGTTGCTGGGTGATGGTGGACCCGCCGGAAACGACCTTTCCCTTCCTGGTATTTTTTTCATACGCCTTCTGCATCGCCTCCCAGTCCACGCCTTCGTGGTCGGAAAAATTGGCGTCCTCGGCGGCGATGATGGCGCGCTTGAGATGATTGGATATCCGGTCGTACGGGACCCAGGTGTGCTTGAGGCGGGCGGAGGGATTCTTCTCCTGTAATACATCCAGTTGCTGGCGCATGAAGCTGGTCGATCCGGGGTTGTGGTTGACCCACCAGCCTATTTGCAGGAAGAAATAGAGCTGCATTGCCAGTACGACAAGCAGCGGCGCGATGATCAGCCAGAGCAACAGCTTGCGCAGTCGTTTCATGAATTACAGGCGGGCGCGCAGTTCGGCAAATACGGCGGCTGTATCGGGACGTACGCCGCGCCAGACAAAGAACGATTCGGCGGCCTGTTCCACCAGCATGCCAAGGCCATCGCGCACCGCTGCCCCATGGTCGAGAGCGAAACGCATGAAGGCGGTATTCGCTTTCCCGTACATCATGTCGTACGCCAGGGTTTCGGGGCCGAACACGGTAGGCGCAACAGGTGGCACTTCATCGGCGAGGCTGGCGGACGTCGCATTGATCACGATATCGAACTCGTCGCTGACAGAGCCAAAATCGGAAGCGCGAACCGGTCCTTGTGCGCCAAACGTATCGGCGAGTTCCTGCGCCCTGGCTAATGTGCGGTTTGCGATCACCAGTTCCCGGGGCGATTCCATCAACAGGGGAAGCACGACGCCGCGTGCAGCACCGCCGGCACCCAGCAGTAATACCTTCTTGGACTGCACGGCCACACCTGCGTTCTTGACGATATCGGTCACCAGTCCCACACCGTCGGTATTGTCACCCAGGATGTCGGCGCCATCGAAGCGCAAGGTATTCACGGCACCGGCCGCCCTCGCCCGCTCGGTCAGCACCGTGGCGAAGGCGTGTGCTTCCAGCTTGAACGGCACCGTCACATTCAAGCCTTTTCCACCCCCGCCGATGAAGTCGCGCACCGCTGCCGCGAAACCGTCCAGCGGAGCGAGCAGGCGTTCATACTGCAGATGCTGGGCCGTCGCCGCGGCGAAACGGGCATGAATGTCGGGCGATTTGCTGTGCGCGATCGGATTGCCGATCACGGCGTAACGATCAGGCCGAGAGGACATCATTGTGATCCACGCAATTCGGTTTCCAGCCCTTCTTCCCGCGTGAACTTGAAGCGGGTGATGATTTCCCACACATCGTCCTTGCCGGTGGAGCGCATGTTGCCGGGAAAACTTCCGAAGGGCGCGGCTTTTTCGACGATGCGTAATGCCGCCTTGTCGAGCGCCGGTATTTTGGACGAGATCTGCACTTTCGGCCCGCCTTCCTTGCGGTAGATCGAGCCGTCCTGGAAGACCGGGATGTAGATCACGAGTTCGCCGTAGAGCTTCTTGCCGTCCTGCTGCGGAAAATGCAGCGTGCCGACCTTTTCAATCTTCGTCTGCAGCGTCTTGTAGTAGATCGCGTAGCCGACTTCCCTGGTGCTCGGCGTAATCTGGGTTTTCTTCGGACGCTTGTTGTAGTCCTCGATGTTGCGCGCGATCTCGGCCTCGCGGCGCTGGATCGCGCTGCTGCTCTCGGTGGCATCGGAGCTGTTCGGTTGCGGCTGCAGGTCCTTCGGACGGGCTAGGTCATCGTTCGCCGGCGAAGAGAGGTCGGTCTTCCGGTTCATCTGCGCCAGCATGCGCTGCTGGTGCTGCTCGAGTTCTTCGATGCGGCGTTGCATGGCTTTCAGGCCGTCGCCATTCTCGCTCTTGCGCATGTCGGGCAGCGGCGACTTTGCGCGCCCTGCATCGGCATTGCCGCCGCCATCGAGATTCGCCTGCGCGAGTGCATCGGCCTTGAGTGGCGCCTTGTCGTGCTTGGCATTGACTAGGATGACTTCCAGGCCGGGATCGGTCGGCTTGAACTTGAACGCTTCCGGGGGCACGAAACGCACCGCGAGCAAAGCGCCATGCGCCAGCACCGACAGGCCGATGGCGATGGACAGGGTGCGATTTTGGAGGATCAACTTCACGCGGCGGGATAGGGGCTATTGCGAATGCCTTGAATTCTACGACAAAGCCCGCCGTTTTCAGCCGATCTTTTCGTCCGCTTTCATTCGGAAACAGATTCTGTATCTGTTTCGCTCTCGCTTATGGCAATTTCGTCATCGGGTACGGTAGGTGCGCTTGCCACTTCGATCAGGCGCGCCTCTATCGTGAGGTCGATTTCATCCCACCGGATCAGATCGAGCTTGACCTCGGTACCGCGTGCCATCTGCGGCATACCGGCCAGGCGGATGATCAGCGGTATATCGACCAGCCGCAGCACCTCGTCTTTCAGCACCACCGCATCCACATGCCTGGCGCCTTCCTGCGCGAGCCATCGCAGGCACCAGTAACGTTCCATCGAGGACTGGAAATCGGCATAGGCGGAATAGGCTGCATCGAAGGCGGATACCACCGCGAACAGATCGGCATCCTTCGGCTTGAACGGCGCGACCAGCGGCGCGGTCACGCCATGTTCGATACAGGCGAGAATCTGCCACTGGTTGACGAGGTCGGTGTAGCGCCGCAACGGCGATGTGCTCCATGCATACTGGTCGACGCCGAGGCCCTGGTGCGGTGCGGCATGCGTCACCATCCGCACCTGCATCTTGGCTGCCCAGCCGCCACCGCCGCCGCCCTGGCTGCGGTAGATGCCCGGCACGCCATGGTCGTGCATCAGCTTGCCCCAGCTGCTGTTCGCGAAAATCATGAGTTCGGCCACGATCTTGTCGAGCGGCGCGCCGCGCTTGCGGCGGGTGATCGTCACGATGTCGTTCTCGACATAGAAATTGAAGTCGACGCGATTGGTCTGCTCTGGCTTGAGGCCGAAGCCTTCCCGCTTCGCCATGCGTCCCTGCTCCAGTTTCTGCGCCCATTGCCACAGCAATGCGATGTCCGCCTTGTGCGGATAATCGCCGGCGTCATTGGCCAGGTTGTCTTCGGTCACCAGGTCGTCCAGATCGTTATGGCGAAGGTTGGTCGCGATCGGCACCGCTTCGGCGCGGCTTTCGGTGGACACGACAGACCAGTCCCCCGTATCGAGGGTGGCATACAGCGATACGGCCGGACAGGTCCTGCCCTCGGCCAAAGTGAACGACTCGACCAGCGAGTCAGGCAACATCGTGATTTTGTCGCCGGGCATATAGACCGTCGAGAGACGTTGGCGGGCAATCGCGTCCACGGCGTCATCGCGGCGGATGCCAAGTCCAGGCGCAGCGATATGGATACCGATGCGTACCTTGCCGTCGTCAAGACGAGTCACGGAAAACGCATCATCGATCTCCGTGGTGGTCACATCATCGATCGAGAAAGCCTGCACTTCCGCCACGGGGAGCTTGGGTGTGGAAGGAATGGCGATGGCCGGAAAGCCCGTCCCTTTCGGAAAATGCTCCGACAGGAATTTCGACAGATGCAGTTCCTTCGGCGAACCGATGGCGCCGACCGACAGCATGAGTCGCTGCGGCGTGGTCTGCAGTTCGCTGCAGGCGGCTTCCAGCGCCTTGTATTCGATGCTGTTCTTGTCCGGCTTGAACAGCAATTGCAGTGCCGACGACTTGATCGCATCCGGCAACCGGTTGGCCTTCAGTTCTTCGACGTATTGCCCCTGGATCTGCGCCTGCTGTTTTTTCTTTTCGATGCCCGCCAGGGCTGCCTTCAGGGAAGCTTCCGGCGCCGCCTTGTAGCGGCCTTTGCCTTTCTTGTAGAAGTACACCGGCGCGCCGTGCAGCCTGAGCAGCAGGCCGGCCGCCTCATGCGGCTTGGGATCGTGGCCGAAGTACTCGGTGCCGAGTTCCGCAAACCCGAACTCGTCCTGGCCCGCGACTTCCCACAGGAAATCGAGATCGATTTCGTCGGCGATGCTTTGCGCCTCGGTCAGCAACTGTGCCGGCGGGGGCGACGTGAATTGAAGGAGGACATCGCGCGCCTTGACCTTCGTCCGCTTGCCGGTCTGCATTTCGACCTGGTAAGCCTCGCCTTGCTGCGACAATACTGCACCCGCCTTGAAATCGCCGGATTCTTCAAAAAATAGATTCATTCAATGTTCTGCTTGTGAAATGTGTTGGCAAGACCGATTTCGGCAATGGCCGGCAAAAAGATCTCGGTAACCAGCAATACGCCTTTTTTTCGCCGGAAAAGACGCCGGCGCGCAAAGAGCGGCGCGGAAAACGGTGTTGCACTGAGCGCAGCGCATGAGCGGCGCGCCAGCGGATGTTGCGGCAGCAGGCGCGCATACTGCATCGGTCCGCGCGACACGCACGGATCGCTGAACAGGACGGTGCCAATTGAACGTTCGCCCAAGGTCTTGAAAAACGGCCAGTCGCCCGCCGTTGCATCCATCGGCACAATGGTGTGCGCAAATACCACGGGTTGTTGACCGCATCGCAATAACACATCGCGCTCCTGTACTCGAACGTGGCGCCGCATACCGATTGCCCTGCTTTCGTCCGGCTGGCAAAGCGCCGTCCGCTGCCATAAGCGCTGGAGGCGGAAACTGCCGTGCTGCGTCAGCTTTAGCGTCAGGGATGAGGGATCGGTCAGCCATCCGCGCATGCCCCCCGGCGGATTGACACCGTTGACATGCGAAACCCAGCGCGCCCGGTTGACCGACCGGACCATCAGTCCCCTGTCCCCGCGACAATGCCGCAGAACGCCAGCACTTCGTCCAGATGGCGCTCGAAGTCGGAAATGCCATGGTCGCTTCCATCGATCACTTTCTGCTTCGCGCCCGGATAATGCGCGACCATTTCTTGCCAGTCGAGCACTTCGTCTCCGGTCGCGGCTACCAGAAAATAGCGTTCCGGCGAAGTGATTTCGTCGATCCGGAAGGTGTTCAGTTCATCAATATATTGGCGCTTGAATTCGAAAGGTTCCGACGAATGGTAGGAGGTCGTCACGCCGACCTGGCTTTGCAGGTCGCGCGCGGCCGACACCGCCGGATTGAGCAGCACCGTGCGGCAACCCTTCTTTTCAGCCAGCCAGGTCGCGTAATACCCGCCCAGGGAGGAGCCGATCAGTGCGACTTCATTTGCCGGATATCGTTCGAGTAATGCCGACGCCAGGGCAATTGCTTCACGCGGTGATGCAGGCAATTGCGGGCACAGGTATTCCGCGCCGCGTCCCAGAATGTCCAGGCGCTGCCCGATCATGCGCGCCTTGAAGGACAGCGGCGACGAACGAAAGCCATGGAGGTAAACAATCATGTCGGCAATGCATCCAGGATCTTCTGGTGCACGCCGCCAAAGCCGCCATTGCTCATCACGAGAACATGGTCGCCCGGGCGCGCGGCGTGTGCGATGGCCTTCACCAGCGCCTCCAGGTCGTGGTAGGCGGCCGCCTTCGACCCGAGCGGCGCAAGCGCCTCGGACAGGTTCCAGCCCAGGCTTTCCTTGCCGGATTGCGCGCCGTAACCGAATACCAGGTCGGCATTGGCCAGGCTCCCCGGCAGCGCATCTTTCATGGTGCCCAGCTTCATGGTGTTTGACCGGGGTTCCAGGACTGCGAGAATGCGGGCGGCGCCAATTTTCTTGCGCAAACCGTCGACGGTGGTGGCGATCGCGGTGGGGTGATGGGCAAAATCGTCGTACACCGTGATCCCGCCGGCGACGCCGCGCACTTCCATGCGGCGCTTCACGCTTTCGAACCTTGACAGCGACGTGATGGCCTGTGACGGCGCTACGCCGACATGGCGGGCGGCGGCGATGGCGGCAAGCCCGTTCATACGATTGTGTTCGCCGGTCAGCGACCATTCGACCCTGCCTTGCGGCGCGCCGTTGAACATCACATCGAAGCTGCCATCGGCATGACTGGCCAACATCCACCCACTATCGTCCCCGGTGCCAAACCATTCTTTTTCGCTCCAGCAGCCGCGCTGTATTACCCGCTGCAACGAATCTTCGCGCCCGTTGACAATCAGCCGCCCGACACCGGGAACGGTGCGTACAAGATGATGGAACTGGGTTTCGATCGCGCCAAGATCCGGGAAGATGTCGGCGTGGTCGTACTCGAGGTTGTTCAGGATTGCGGTACGGGCCCGGTAATGGACAAATTTGCTGCGCTTGTCGAAGAAGGCGGTATCGTATTCGTCGGCTTCGATGACGAAAAAATTCGATCCGCCCTTGCCGCCGGACAAACGGGCCGATATGCCGAAATTCATCGGCACGCCGCCGATCAGGAACCCTGGCTCGTAACCGGCGTCTTCCAGTATCCAGGCCAGCATCGATGACGTCGTGGTCTTCCCATGCGTGCCCGCCACCGCCAGGACCCACCTGTTTTGCAGAATGTGCTCGCCGATCCATTGCGGACCGGAGGTGTACGGCAATCCGCGGTTCAGGATCTCTTCCATCAGCGGATTACCGCGGGAGACCACGTTGCCGATGACGTACAAATCCGGTTGCAGGGAAACCTGGTCCGGACTGAAGCCTTCGATAAGCTCTATGCCCTGGGCCTCGAGCTGGGTGCTCATCGGTGGATAAACATTGCTGTCGCAGCCGGTGACCTTGTGTCCGGCCTCTTTTGCCAGCACCGCCAGGCCACCCATGAAGGTGCCGCAGATGCCAAGGATGTGGATATGCATTGTGCTGATTCAAAATAGAATAGCGAGATTTTACCCGACATGGGAAAGCTGTCCCTGCCGGTTTTTGGAGCGACATGAGCAATTACTCATCGGAAAGCGAACTGCTGCGGGCTGAAATCGCGGCAGCGGCCGCGCGAATGATCGCCGAAGATGGCGCGGACTACGGTACGGCTAAGCGGAAAGCGGTCAAACAGGTGCTTGGCAACGCCAAGGTGCGGGGCGATGTCATGCCGGACAATGCGCAGATCGAAAACGAAGTGCGTCTCTATAATGAGCTGTTTTTTGGCGACACCCAGCCTGCCCGGCTCATGGCGCTTCGCCGCATGGCACTGCGATTGATGGAAGAACTTGCAAGTTTCTCGCCTTACCTTACCGGCGCGGTCCTGAACGGCACGGCGGGCGAGCATTCGGATATTCATCTGCAGCTTTTTACGGACAGCGCGAAAGATGTCGAAATATTCCTTCTCAATAAGAATGTCGATTTCGACGTATCCGAAAGCACCCACTTCAAAGGCAGGGGCGAGCCGGTCGAAATCATCAGCTTCATGTGGAAGAACGAAGGCATACATCTTGCGATTTATGCAACTGATGATGTCCGGGGCGCGGTTCGCACATCGTCGAGCGGTAAAGTCGAGCGCGCTGACGTGAACGCGCTGCGGAGTCTTATTCAGGAAGCGGAGAATAAATGAGAAAAAACCTAGTGCCAATTATTGTCGTCGGCATACTCTTTGCCGCATTGGGCGTCTATTTCGGTTATCGCAATCTCGAACCCGACACGCCGCAAACCAATGCTGTTACCAGCCTGTTCAATCTCTCCATGCCGACGGTAGACGGCAATGCGGAGCCTTTGTCGAAATGGAAAAACAAAACGCTGCTGGTGAATTTCTGGGCAACATGGTGCGCACCCTGCGTCGATGAAATGCCGGAATTATCCGCCCTCCAGACGGCCAATGCGGGCACAAACCTGCAAATCATCGGCATCGGCATCGACTCTGCATCCAACATCGCGCAATTCGCAAAAAAACATCAAATCACGTACCCCCTTTATACTGCCGGCGTAACCGGCACGGAGCTATCGCGGCAGTTCGGCAATCAGGCCGGCGGCCTTCCCTATACCGTATTGATCGACAGTGATGGCAAAGTAAAAAAGACCTATCTCGGCCGCCTGAATATCAAGGAAGTCGAAGCGGATTTGAAAGTCCAATAGCCTTGCGTCAATGACAACGGATATTTGTTCTTGCCAATCTGCATCATTTGACGGCAAAATGCGCCATCCTCGTCAAACGGAGTTTTATCTCCATGGCAAAAAATATCCTTCTCATCAACGGTCCGAATCTCAACCTGCTTGGCACCCGCGAGCCGGAGGTGTATGGATCGGCCACTTTGGCGGATATTGAACAAGCGGCATCGATACAAGCCAAGGCCGGTGGTGCCGCATTCATCGCGTTTCAAAGCAATCATGAAGGCGCCTTGATAGACCGGATACATTCTGCACGACAGGAAAACGTCGATGCGATCGTCATCAATCCCGGTGGACTGACGCATACCAGCGTGGCGCTGCGTGATGCATTGGCCGGCGTGGCAATCCCGTTTATTGAAGTTCATATTTCCAATGTTCATCAACGGGAAGCGTTTCGCCATCACTCGTACCTGTCTGCCATCGCGTCCGGCGTCATTTGCGGACTCGGTGTCGAAGGCTACCGTTTTGCCATCGATTACGCACTTAAAAAACTGTAATTTTCTTTATCTTCCCACAATCATCATATAATTGTGATGATTTCAATTGTATTGCAAATCGAATAATTCTAAGGGAATTCTATGGATTTACGAAAACTCAAGACCTTGATCGACCTGGTCGCTGAATCGGATATCGCCGAACTCGAAGTTACTGAAGGCGAAAGCAAGGTTCGTATCGTGAAATCCTCCGCTGCGCCCCAGAACCAGGTGGTCATGATGCAGCCGCAGTCAGCGCCGCAACCGATCGCCACGTCGAGCGCCGCACCGGTTCAACCGGCCGGCATCACGGCAGCCGCACCGGCGGAACCGGAAGGCCATATCGTCAAATCACCGATGGTGGGAACGTTCTATCGCTCGTCTGGCCCCGGAAATCCACCGTTCGTTGAAGTGGGCGCCACGGTAAAGGAAGGCGATACCCTTTGCATCATTGAAGCAATGAAGTTGCTCAATGAGATCGACGCCGATGCTGCAGGCGTCATCAAGCAAATCCTGGTCGAAAATGGGCAGCCGGTCGAATTCGGCCAGCCTTTATTCGTGATTGGTTAAGGATAGACGCGGCTCATGTATGTGCCGGCACAGCCGGCAAACCGTATGCAACGTGCCGCGCCGAACGTTTAACGGCGCTCCTTAATCC
>NZ_DAIUCO010000056.1:0-22789 GCF_036846085.1 Noviherbaspirillum sp.
CCAGTGCAAATGCAATCGCGCCTGCCAATGGAATCATTTTTGTCTTGAACTGCATGGAATTTCTCCTAGGGGTGGAATAAACAAGCTTGTTGCGAAAAATCGCCGGCGCTGGTGAGCAGTGCAGGCGAAAAAGACTCGGCCTCACGACCGAAAACGGAAATGCGGGAGGAGAAAAGGCTGGGAGCGGCAACGCTTGCCCTGAATGAGTCGACTGGGGCAGCAGATTTGGCTGGGACGTCCGCCTCGGCATGAAAGCGGTCGTACGACACGCAATCGTTCAGCGGATGCTTCTCTACGGTCAACATGAATTCTTCCTCAGGGAGGGTGCGCCAGGATCGGGATCGGCCGGACCTGGCACTTGTCTCATATGCGCTTTTGGCTTTGTTGCTATGCTGGCCTGTACGGCTTGCAACTTCGAAGGCAACTGTATGGATAAAACTGCATGGACGCCATTTCGCTATCTGGCGCGAGTAGATGCTACCTGGTGCTACAATAGCGTCAACCAGTATCATTTCAGCGTCATTTTTTGATAATTTCGCCCCCATCGCGACCATTTATGCGCCCTCTTCACGCCGCCATGCACGGCAAGCCGTTTTCCGCGGAGCAAACCGAGTTTTGCGCCAACCTGCGCATGCTGTGCGGCTACTACCGGTCGGTTGCCGATGTTTGCCGAAAGCTCAACATCAATCGGGCACAATTCAATCGCTACCTGAACGGCACCAGCACGCCGTCCAACCATACGCTGGACCGGATCTGCGATTTTTTCGGTGTCGAACCAGCTGAAATTTATCTCCCGCGGGATCATTTCCACCAGATCGTCCAGGTGCGGCCAAGGCAGCGCGCTGAACATGCCGCCTATGCGGAACACATCACGCGCCTGCAGCGCCACTCCACCGGCAAGTGCGAAAAGTACCTGGGTTACTACTACGAGTATTACTATTCGATGAGCGCCCCGGGAAAGGTGCTACGCGGCCTGGTGCATGTCTTCATGCAGGACGGCGCGGTCTACCATGAGCGGCTGGAGCGTTTTCCGCAGCATGCCAACCTGGACGAAGCTTACAAATGCAAGTACATCGGCGGCGCGTTTTACCTGAACGACCGGATCTTTCTGGTTGACTACGAATCGATGACCGGTAATGAGATCGCCCAGACCATCCTGTTTCCGACCTACCGGAACAAGGTCGCCCGCCTGTCGGGACTGATGCTCGGCGTATCGTCCAGCAACCAGCGCTCGATCGCCTGCGCGCGCGTCGTCTTCGAATACCTCGGCAAGACGATCGACCTGCGCAAGGCCATGCGGCTGTGCGGGCTGTTCGATCCGAAGGAAGGCGCCATCGACGCCACCATCCTGAAGGTGATCGACAACTCGCCGCAGAAGGACCAGCACCATTTCTACACCATTCCGCTCTAGCGGCATTCTTCCCATGCCCACACCCATCATCGTGCAGCGGGGACTGGAAGCGTACCGGACCACGTTCGACGCCATGCGCGCCTTCACCGATGCACGGACGGCGGACACGCCGGACGAACTCTGGATCGTCGAGCACCCGCCGGTATTCACCCTCGGCCTCGGCGCCGATCCGTCGCATGTGCTGGATGCACATGGCATTCCAGTGGTCCAGACCGACCGCGGCGGCGAAGTGACCTACCATGGCCCCGGCCAGGCGGTCATCTACCTGTTGATGGATTTGCGCCGGGCGCGTCCGGGCGCACGCCTGTTTGCCCGCGAGTTCGTGTACAAAATAGAACAGTCGGTCGTCGACACCCTTGCAGCGTATAATCTCGCGGGTGAGCGCAAGCCCGGCGCGCCGGGCATTTACATCGCCGGCGAAGGCCCCTGGCAGGGCGCAAAGATTGCCGCCCTGGGTTTGAAAGTGAAGTCCAACGGCTGCACCTACCACGGTGTCTCCCTGAATGTCGCGATGGACCTCGCGCCATTCAGCTGGATCAATCCCTGCGGCTACGAAGGACTGGCCACCGTGGATATGCGCACGCTCGGTTCGCAAGCGTCATTGAATGAAATGCAGTCGGTCCTTGCCGGCGCACTGATGCGGCAGCTTGGCGAACCGGTGCCGGTTTGACATCGCATGGACCGGCACCCTATGTAATGCAGCACGCAATGCCATTACCAACGGCCTGATGAACAGGCTGCCGTTGCGGCAAAACCGGAACGGCATCGAATGAGCGACCCGCAAATGACGACTACCGAAAAAACGCCTCTCGCATCCACCGCCTACAACCCGAGCGACAAGCAGAAAGGCGCAGGCAAGACCGCCCGCATTCCGATCAAGATCGTGCCTGCCGAAAGGTTGGCCAAGCCGGACTGGATCCGGGTCAAGGCGGCATCGCCGTCGACCCGCTTCTACGAGATCAAGGACATCCTGCGCGCCAACAAGCTGGTGACGGTCTGCGAGGAAGCATCCTGCCCGAACATCGGCGAATGCTTTGGCAAGGGCACCGCCACCTTCATGATCATGGGCGACAAGTGCACGCGCCGCTGCCCGTTCTGCGATGTCGGTCACGGCCGTCCCGACCCGCTCGACGTGAACGAACCGGAAAACCTGGCGAAGACGATCGCCGCGCTGAAGCTGAATTACGTCGTGATCACCTCGGTCGACCGTGACGATTTGCGCGACGGCGGCGCAGGGCACTTCGCCGATTGCATCCGCCGCGTGCGCGAATTGTCGCCGGCCACCCGCATCGAGATCCTGACTCCCGACTTCCGTGGCCGCATGGACCGCGCACTGGAAATTTTGAAAGCCGCGCCGCCGGACGTGATGAACCACAACCTGGAAACCGTGCCCCGCCTGTACAAGGAAGCGCGCCCCGGTTCCGACTATGAATATTCCCTCAACCTGCTCAAGCGCTTCAAGGCGCTGCATCCGGATACCCCGACCAAGTCCGGCATCATGGTTGGCCTTGGCGAAACGGATGAAGAAATCCTGCAGGTAATGCGCGACCTGCGCGCCCATGATGTCGATATGCTCACCATCGGACAGTACCTGATGCCGTCCGGGGACCACCTGCCGGTACGCCGCTATGTGCACCCGGATACCTTCAAGATGTTCGAGGAAGAGGCCTACAAGATGGGATTCGTGCACGCTGCCGTCGGTGCAATGGTGCGCAGTTCCTATCACGCGGACCAGCAGGCGCATGGCGCCGGCATAGTTTAAGTTTCATTCACGCGAAATTAAGAAGGCGCCCTGAGCGCCTTTTTAATTGTCGATGACTATGTGCAGTAATCAAGCCGCCAATGCCTTTTCAATCAACTGATGCACTTCGGCAAAATTCGGCTCGCCGAGATAGCGCTTGATGATATTGCCTTGCTTGTCGATGACGAACGTCATCGGCGTCAGCGAAACGTCTCCGAACGATTTGGCGAGATCGCCTTTGACATCCAGTGCAACGTGAAACGGCAGCTTGCGGGTTTCGGTGTAATTGAGCACGTAATTGGGTGGATCATAGCTCATGGCCACGGCAAAGAAGTCCAGCCCCTTGTCCTTGTACTTATTGTAGGTCTCCACCATTTCCGGCATTTCCTTGATGCAAGTGGCACAGGACGTAGCCCAGAAATTGACCATGACCACCTTGCCGCGCAGGCTTTCCATGCTGACTTTTTCACCCTTGAGATTGGTGAAGGTCACATCCGGCGCAGGTTCTTTTGCGGCAAGTGAAAAATAGGCGGCGATGGCGATCGCCGCCACGGCGATGAGCGCAAGTACCTTCATCCAGGTGTGCTTGCGGGGTGCGGCTGGAGCATCGGTTTGCATGATGTCGGCGGAATGGAGGGATTCTTGTGAAGCCTCGATTATAGTCAGATCATGTCAGGGCCGCAGGTAGACGAACCCTTCGCGCGACTGCAGGCGCGCCACCTCCACTACCCCGGACGTCACGATCTTTGCCTCCGGCAACAACCGCGAGGCAGGCACGTCGTGCGCAGTCAGTGTGTTGCCGCATACGCGAAATTCGACGCCTTGCGCCGCCAGCGCACTGATCGCAGCATCGAACGGCTTTCCGTTGCGCTCCGTGGCGCCCGCCAGCAGGAAACGAATGCCGTCGCCGTTTGCCACGACCACCACCTTGGTATCGGGCTCGGCGCGCAAATGGTTGCGGATGTTGCCCATGGCACGCGATGCCTGTTCAATGCCGTCGACGAGGTGATAGACCACTTTCACCGGTTCCGCGGCGAATGCCGGCAGAACGGCGACGGCATGCAAGGCCACGGCCAGCGACAAGCCGGATAACAAACGGAACATGCTTCGCATATCGAATCCTCGGAAAAGTTACCAATGACAGGCAGTATACGTCGCCGCCACCAGCGGCGGGATCGGCGCTTCGAGCGCTGCGCAGATCGCGCGCAGCAAGTCGGCAGCGGCGACCGGCAATGGCTCGCTGCCTGAAGCGGATTCCAGCAGGGCCTTGACCAGTGCAGGTTTTGCCAGCGGCGCGAGTTGGGCGGCGCGATCGAGCGCGTCACGAATGCGGTCGAAGGTGACCGCGGATGCTGCAGTCAGATCCGTTGCGGACAGCCCAAGTTCCGGACAGCGGGCAGCGCCTCGCAGGAAATTGTTTGCCGCTGATGTTGCGGTTGCAACGCCGACATGCGCCGTCAGCGACAGGAGCAGCGCCACGGCGTCACGGATCTGCGGCAGCGCATGGTAGCGGACCGGTATGGCACGCCCCGCATGTGCATCGAGGCGCCGGATGAGCACCGTTTGCAAGACGAATTCCGCAAGCGTGATGCGCTTGTCTGCAGCGATGAATGCCTGGACATCAGCAAGGAACCTGGCACGCGCGTCGGCGGACAACTCCTTGAGCGCAGGCATGGCAAGATCCAGCAGCGGCAACCTTGCGCTGCGCGGCAGGCGCCTGACTGCCCTGGCAAGAAACAGGATGAAATCGACGCGCTGCGCCGCCACGTCGCGCAAAATTGCGAAATGCGGATCGGACACACTGTCGCCGGAAACGGCAATCGATTCCGGCAATCCCGGCTCGTAGGCAACAAGCAGCGCATACACCACCGCGCAGGCGGCATGCGGTTCGCGCATTGCGCTGTCCAGTTCGTCCGGCAAGCGCACCGGTCTTGCGTCGGACGATGCAAAGGTAACCGTCGGCGACATTGCCTGCGGTTGCGTCGTGAATCCGGACGCGACATAGGGAATGTCCGGCAACCTGCTGGTATCGCCTTCATAAACCTCCGCCATTTCCGGAGCATCCAGCAAGGCGACATGCCTGCCATAGATGCGGCGCAGGCGTTCCGCGATCGGCGGATGGGTAGCGAACAGGCCGCGAACCAGGCTTGCCTTCGGCGCGCCAAGAAACAGATGCGACAACTGCTCTGCATTCGGATGCCGGATACGCGACCCCGGAGCGATCGTCCGCGAGAGTCCGCCGATCTTGCGCAGCGCGCCGCCGATACCGTCGGCGCTTCGAGTAAATTGCACTGCGCTGGCATCTGCCAGATACTCGCGCTGGCGCGACACCGCGGCCTTGATCAATCGCCCGAAGAAAATGCCGATATAGCCGATCACGAGAAACGTGCCGCCAACGGCAAGCAACACGATTTTTGGAGAAGGCCGCCGCACGGTGGTGCCGGCGACATGCCATCCATGAACGCCGGCATCGATCAGATGCTGACCGAAGCCCGCCACCATCTGTATCCCGAACAACACGCCGATGAGGCGGATGTTCAGCCGCATGTCGCCATTGAGGATGTGGCTGAACTCATGCGCCACGACGCCCTGCAGTTCATCGCGCGTCAACCGTCGAAGCAGGCCACGCGTCACCACCACAACCGCTTCGTTCTGATTGAAACCCGCCGCGAAGGCGTTGATCGCGTCTTCATTGTCCAGCAGGTAGACGCTCGGACAGGCGAGGCCCGAGGCCAGCGACATTTCCTGCACCACGTTCAGTAATCGCCGCTCGTGAATATCGCGCGATCCAGCCGATACCAGCCTCCCGCCTGCCATTTTTGCAACCGCATCACCGCCGTCGCGCAGGTTATAGGTTTCGATCAGCGTCCCGACAGCAATCAGCGCTACCGTGACCAGCGTGTTGGTTGCGAAAAAGCCTTTAGGGAAGAAGTCGGGTACGGAGGAATAACCGCCCTGGAAGCCAATCCAGACCAGCGTCATTGCCGCGTTGACCGCGATCACGATGGCGATCACTGCAAGGAGGAACAGGATGATCAATGTGCGCGTTTGCCGGCGCGCGTGATCCTGTTGCCGGAAGAAATTCATGGCTTGATACAGCGGCGGGTGTGGCTGATCCCTGACCTGCATTCCGGGGCCATGCTCAATAGGCGTGAAGAATGCGCTGTGTCCGGGCGCAGACCCCTTCCCTGCCCCGGCACTCTCCTCGAAAGCGAGGACGAGAACGGATGCCCGATACGCACCCGTTCAAAATGCAACCTTGACGGCCTTGCGCTCTTCCGGCGATTCGGTCGCCTCCAGCATTTCAACCTGCTTGAATGCAAACATGCCTGCAATGATCGATACGGGAAATTGTTCGATCGAGATGTTGTATTCCATGGCGTTGTCGTTATAGCCCTGGCGCGCGAAAGCAATCCGGTTTTCGGTGCTGGTCAATTCTTCGGTCAACTGCAGCATGTTCTCGTTGGCCTTGAGATCTGGGTACGCCTCCGACAGCGCGAACATCCGCCCGAGCGACGAGGTCAGCACGCCTTCCGCCATCGCCAGCTGCTTCACCGCGCCGTTATCCGCCGGATCGACGGCGGCCTTTGCATTGGCGGTGACGGCATGATTGCGCGCGGCAATGACTGCCTCCAGCGTTTCGCGTTCATGCTTCATGTAGCCACGCGCCGTTTCGACCAGGTTCGGAATCAGGTCATAGCGGCGCTTCAATTGGATATCGATTTGTGAAAAGGCATTCTTGAGCTGATTGCGCAAACTGACCAGGCGGTTGTAGGCACCGACTGCCCAGAACAACAGCAGTAGAAGTATTGCAAACAGGATGATGGTTGAGACCATGGCGCCCTTTCAATAAAAAAGCCGCGGGACTGTTTGCCCCGCGGCTAAATATAGCATTCCAGCGCTGTGTGAAAGGAAATTACTGCCTGCTCTGCTGGCTTTCCGGCGCGCTGCTCAACTGCCGCAAATCGTCTTCGGAAATATACTCGAATACCTTCACCACTTTCTGCACGCCGCTGACGCCGCGCGCCACTTCGCCGGCCATCTGGCCTTCGCGTTGAGTGACGCGCCCCATGAGGTAGACGACGCCGCGCTCGGTCACCACCTTGATCGAATTGGCATATAAATCACGCGCATCGACGAACGATGCCTTGACCTTGCCGGTAATGAGGGTGTCGTTGGAACGTGATGCAAAACTTGAATTGCCGAGCACTTCCAGTTCGTTCACGATGGACGCCACGTTTTCAATCGCACCCACCTCGCGTTCGACGGCGGCCTTCATTGCGTCGTCCCGCACTTCGCCTGTCAGTAGCACCCTGCGGTTGAAGCTTGCAACATTTACATGCCCGCCGTTACCGACCAGGTTCGCAACGCGCGTTTCACCCTTCAGCGTGATGGTCTTGTCTTCCGTTTGCGCACCGAAGGTGCGGCGGTCCGTTGCGGCAAGCGTTCCCACCACCGCGGTTCCGATCGCCATTTCGACGCAACCCTGCAAGCTCGTTACCAATACGCCGCACAGGATGACGGCTGCCAAAGGCCTGTTCGCACAAGACCAGGCACGAGGCCAACTAATCATTCGCATCTCCCCCAAATAAGGCGACATCGATACCGTCGCATAAACAATGAATCGTTAATAAATGCACTTCCTGGATACGTGCGGTGCGGTCGTGCGGTACGCAGATATGCACATCCGCGTCGGTGAGCCGCTTGCCGATGGCGCCGCCGCCCTTTCCGGTCAATGCGACGATGCGCATGTCCCGCTCCAGCGCCGCATCCACCGCCGCAAGCACATTGGCCGAATTGCCCGAGGTGGACAATGCCAGGAGCACATCGCCGGACTGGCCGAATGCCTGCACCTGCTTCGTGAAGATGTCCTGGTAGCTGTAATCGTTGCTGATTGCGGTCAGGATCGAGGTATCAGTCGTGAGCGCCAGTGCCGGCAACGGCAGTCTTTCCCGTTCGAACCTGCCGACCAGTTCGGCGGCAAAATGCTGGCAGTCCGCTGCCGACCCGCCGTTCCCGCAGGCAAGTATCTTGTTGCCGTTAGACAATGCCGTGAACATAAGTTCCACCGCTTGCTCGATGGGGTGCGCCAGCAATGCTGCCGCCTTTGTCTTCAGTTCGGCGCTTTCCTGAAAATGGGCGAGGATTCGTTGATTGTTCATGGTTGGCGATATGGTTGAAAACGGTGCGTCGGTCGTTGACGGCAAGCCTGTCGTTGCCGATGTTGGTCAATACTGCGGATCGTGGCAGCTGGTCTTTATCCCACATGGCGGCAGCCTGCATGACGACCTGCCATGATCATGTCATGCATCGATCACGTTCTTCAGCCACGTCAGCCGGGCACCGTCGATCGCGACCACGTCGAACCGGCATGCCGGCGGCATTGTATACCGTTGCAGGAAGACATGAGCAGCCACGACGAGGCGCGCCTGCTTGCGCAATGTGACGCTGGCCGCGGCGCCGCCGTAACGGCCATCGGCGCGCTTCCTGACTTCGACGAACACCAGCGCGCCGCGCTCCTGCATGATGAGATCGATTTCGCCACCCTTGCAGCGGAAGTTGCGCTCGACGAGTTGGAGGCCATGCGCGGCCAGGTGCGCCAGCGCGGCGTCCTCGCCTGCCTGGCCTGATATCTGGCGCCCGGTGCGTTTTTCCGCCAGAGCGTCGAACAATCCCATCAGCGCTGTTCCGGCGCCACGCCGCCGTCGCGATAGATCGCGTGCTGCCCGATGCGCTCGAAGTACGGCGCGGACTGGCCGAAGCGCACCGTCAGCTTGCCGGTCACCCCGTCAATCTCGAAGTCGGTGCGTTGCAGGGCGATCTCGCGGGTGATCCGGTAGGCGTCGATACCGAGTGCATACAGCCGCTCCATGTCGGGACTGCGCTTCTGATCGGCGGCGACGACCGGACGCGGATAGACCATCACCGCCGGATGGTCGGGCTGCAATTGCCACGGAATGTCCAGCAGGCGCACGCCGTCCATTTCCGCCGCCGCCTCGTTGCCGGCCATCGGTTGCGTGTAGGGATTCAGTTGCGATGTGCCGTACATCGGAATTTGCGTGCCGAGTGCAAGGCGGAGCTGTAGCGCCTGGTTGGCATCGAGAGCGGCAAAGATCAATGCCGGCTTTTCGGACTGCATTTGCTGCTTCAACTGCGCGAGTCCTTTCGCACCGAGGTATCCGCTGGTGAGCGGAATTTCAATGATTTCCGATTTCCGGCCCTGGTGCTGCCATTCGGCGGCAAAGGCCTTGGCAGCGCGGCGCTGCCAGGCCGTGGCGGTGGACACAATGTATGCCGTGCCGGGGTCCGCGCTGCCGATGGCCCAATCGGCCGCCTGCCGCGCCTCCTCCTCGATGGACAGGCCGACAGACAGGAGATTTCGGGGCTTTCCCTCCGTCGTATCGCCGGCCAGCTCCGGCTGTGTCAGGGTAATGGTGGGCTTGCTGACGCTGCCGCTCTGGGCGATGGCGGCGGCGCCGGAACGGGATAATGGGCCGACGATGATATCGTGCTGCGCAGCCGCGGTGGCATAGCTCGACAGCATGTCCGGGACCGCATCCGCCGTTTCGATGACATTGACCGCGATCCCTGTCTTCTCATAGGCATGCGCAGCCATGAAACCGTTTCGCACCGCTTCGGCCGCCTTGCCGAGCGTCTCGGAACGCAACGGCAGCATCAGCGCGACACGCGCCACCGCACCTGCGGTTCCGCCAGGCGCGTTCTGCGACGCATCACCCGGCAAGCGAAAATCACTGGAGGACGCGGGTGGGCTGACGGGGAACGTTTCCACCACGGACGCCTGCGCGAGTTGCGGGGACATTCCAGTTGTTGCAGTTGTGTTTGCGAGCACCGGCGTGCACAATCCGCTCAGGGCGGCACTCAGCAACGCCACCTTCGTCCATGTGTACAACATCCTTGCCTCCTCATGACTCAGCCAATTCAGCCCTTCCCTCACTTGCCGATTTTGCAGGAAGTGTCGCAACAGCAGTACCCGGGCTCGACATTATATGTGGTGGCGACGCCGATCGGAAATACGGGCGATATCACGTTGCGTGCCATCAATGTACTCGCGATCGCCGATGCGGTGGCATGCGAGGACACGCGCAATACCGCACACCTGCTTTCGCGCTACGGCTTGTCCAAGGAATTGATGGCGGTCCATGAGCACAATGAACGGGAGGCGGCGGACAAGGTGATCGCCCGCCTGCAGGCCGGCCAGCGGATCGCCCTGGTATCGGATGCGGGTACGCCCGCAGTCTCCGATCCCGGCGCACGCATCGTCGATGCGGTGCGCAAGGCCGGCTTGCGGGTGATGCCGCTGCCCGGCGCATCGGCGGGCATTGCGGCCTTGTCGGCTGCCGGCCTGCTGAACGACCGCTTTTACTTTGCCGGCTTCCTTCCGTCGAAGGCGGCGCAACGGCAAACGGCGCTCGACGCGCTGCGCACGACTACGGCCACCATCGTCATGTACGAAGCGCCGCATCGCATTGTCGATACCATCGATGCACTGGCGCGCAGCTTCGAGCCGACGCGCCGCATCGTGTTCGCGCGCGAATTGACCAAGCTGTTTGAAGAAATCCACCGCTGCACGCTGTCGGAAGCCGCTGCCTGGCTGGCGCAGGATCCGCATCGGGAAAAAGGCGAATATGTGCTGCTGCTGGAGGGCGCGACGGCCGACACGGATGCCGGCGATGCCGATGCGGAACGCATATTGCGCATCCTGCTGACCGAATGTTCGGTCAAGCAGGCGGCTTCGCTGGCCTCTCAGATCACGGGGCGAAAGAAGAACGCCCTCTATGACCTGGCGCTGCGCCTGAAGGACGCGGACCAGTAAACCAGCGAGCCGCCGCGCTCCTCACTGCTTCAGCGCTGCACGACCATCGGTCTCGTCGCGCCGACATCCTGCAATTGCTGCGCCGCGCTCGCCGCTTCCGCGCGGGTCGCAAACGGCCCGCTGTGCAGACGGTACAAGGTTCCCTGCTGCATCACCTCGACCGGCGGCAGATCGGTACGGTATTTCTGCATCAAGCGCGCACGTGCCGCTTCGGCATTGGCCGCCTGCGCGAACGCACCGAGCTGGATATAGAAGCCGGGCGCTGCGGAAGGAACGGCCTGCTGGGTGACCGAGGGCTGGATATCGCTCGATGCGATCATGGAGATCGGTGGCAGGACCGGCGCAGCGACAGGCAGTGCGACAGCACCCTCGGACGGCGTACCGGAGGCCAGCGCGGGCTGGATTGCCGCCGGTGCGGTCGTTGACGACGCAGTCATCGGCGCCTGCTCGCGCCTGGCGGCGGCGATCCGCTCGATATCTTCCGGCAGCAGGCGTTCCACTTCCAGTTGGCTGCTGCCTTTTTCCAGATAGCCCAGCTTCAATGCGGCTGCATACGACAGATCGATGATGCGCCCGCCAAGGAATGGACCGCGGTCGTTCACGCGTACGATGACCTGCTTGCCGTTGGCAAGATTGGTGACTCTGGCATACGAGGGGATCGGCAGGGTGGGATGCGCGGCGGTGATCTTGTACATGTCGTACAGCTCACCGGAGGATGTTTTCTGGCCGTGGAATTTCTTGCCGTACCAGCTCCCGACGCCCTGCTGTTTGAGCGGCCTGCTATCGGTGATGGGCGTGTAGGTCTTGCCGAATACCGTGTAGGGCTGATTGCCGCGCCGGGCATAAGGTTCGACACGCGGCTCGGGATCGGGCAGATCCAGCAAGCCCGGCGGCACGTTGTCGCCGGGTCCGTCGTCCTGGTAGTAGCCGCCGCGACCCGAGCCCGCGGGCGGCAAGGCAGGTATGGTGTTGGATGCGCTTTTCGATGGTGCTGACTGTCGTCCGGCCGGTGCATTGGCCGGTGTTTCGGACAACTGGACCGAACTGCCGCAGCCGTACAGCGACAGCACCGTCAACAGCAAGGCGCTGCTTCGCACGATGCGTTTCTTTGCAAGCAGTTGCATTGCATTCTCTCCCTGATGGCTTGTGAACATGTCAGTTCAGGCTTGCTTGCTTACCTGGCACTGATGTCATCCTGATGGTTTTACAACCCTCAGGATTCTAGCCATTCAGAAAGAGTATTCCAATCGGAAATGCCGGCATCCGGCCGCTTTTTTGTGTCTGACTGTAATGATGCGGATGGCGGCGTCGGTTTGAACCGGCGTCAGCTCTGCACCAGTTTCCTGTGCCGCTGGATGCTCATCAGCATGCCGATACCGAGCCCCAGTGTCATGAATGCCGTACCGCCATAGCTCATGAAGGGCAGCGGCACGCCCACGACAGGCAGGATGCCGCTCACCATGCCCATGTTGACGAACGCATAAGTGAAAAAGATCATGGTGATCGCCCCCGCCAGCAGCCTGCTGAACAGGGTCGGTGCATTCGCGGCGATCAGCAAGCCGCGCCCGATTAATAGCAGATAAAGTACCAGCAGGACGATGTTGCCGATCAGGCCGAACTCTTCGGAGTAGGCGGCAAAAAGAAAATCGGAAGTGCGCTCAGGAATGAATTCCAGGTGTGTCTGCGTGCCGTTGGTCCATCCCTTGCCCCAGATGCCCCCGGACCCGATCGCGATCATGGATTGAATGATGTGGAATCCTGTTCCGAGCGGATCGGTGGTCGGGTCGATGAGCGTCATCACCCTTTGGCGCTGGTAATCGTGCAGCATCGACCATGCGACCGGCAGGCTGGCGAGTCCTATGGCCGTAAGCGTAGCCAGAATTTTCCATGGCAGACCCGCGAAGAAAATGACATAGAAGCCGGCAGCCAGCACCAGCAATGCGGTGCCCAGATCGGGCTGGCGCATGATCAGCACGCCGGGGATGGCGAGGATGACGCCGCCCACGATAAAGTGATGCCACTGGATCATGCCCTCGCGTTTCTGGAAGTACCAGGCCAGCATCATGGGAACGGCAATCTTCATGATCTCCGACGGCTGGATAACGACGCCGACATTGACCCAGCGCCGCGCGCCTTTCTTGACCAGGCCGAACATCGCGACTGCAATCAGGAGCGCCACGCCGACCGTATAGATGGGCACCGCGAAACGCATCAGGAGCTGCGGCGGCATGATCGCCGCGATCCACATCACCACGAAGGCAATCAGGGTATTGCGCATGTGATCCTCGAAGCGCCCGGGTGCGTCCATGCCGGCCGAAAACATCGTGAACGCGCTCACCGAAAGGATGAGGAAGACGATCAGCGCGAGCGTCCCGTCAAACACCATGACGTAAGGCCGGATGGTGGGCCATATGGTGCGCCGCTCGGAAAATTGCATGCTTGTCATCAGTGCTCGTGCCTGTCGGCTGCGGTTTCAACGATTGTCGGCGCGGGAGTGCGCTTCTGTTTATTTGGCGCGGCGGCCTGCGCGGCATTGGGTGTGGCGACCTTGTCCGCTGGCGCTTCCTTCGGCTCCGGCCGCTTGCCTAGCAGGTAATAGTCCATCGCGATCCGGGTGATCGGCGCGGCGGCCGCTGCACCAAAACCGGCATTCTCGACAATGACGGCGATCGCGATGCGCGGATTGTCCGCCGGCGCGAATGCGCTGTAGAGCGAGTGATCGCGATGATGCTCGGCCAGCTTCTTGGCGTCGTATTTCTCGTTCTTCCTGATGCCGATCGCTTGCGCGGTACCGGTCTTGCCCGCCGATGTGTACTCCGTCTTGGCAAATGCACGCGACGACGTTCCCTCCTTCGTCACGCCGACCATCGCACGCTTAACGAAATCGATGTTCTCCTGCTTCAGATTGATCCGGTAACTTTCCTTCGGGACGGTCAGTGTTCGTTCCTTGGTCACGCTGTCTTCGATCGTCTTGACCAGGTGCGGCTTCATCACCACGCCATTGTTCGCCAGGTTGGCAATCGCATGCGCCATCTGCAGCGGGGTGAATGCGTTGTAGCCCTGTCCGATGCCGATCGAGATCGTCTCGCCCGCATACCATTTCTTCTGCTCGGGCTTTTTGTAGGCGGCACGCTTCCACGCCGTCGACGGCAGCAGGCCGGTACGTTCGTTATCAAGGTCGATGCCAGTCAGTTGACCAAAGCCAAAGGGCTTCATGAAGTCGTGAATCGTGTCCACGCCGAGATCATTGGCAAGATTGTAATAATAGGTATTGCAGGACACGACGATTGATTTATACATGTCCACCACGCCATGGCCGTCCACCTTGTCGTCGCGGAATTTATGGCTGCCGAACCAGAAGTAGCCGGGGTCGGAAATGGTATTCGACGGCGTGCGTTTGCCGGTTTCCAGCGCGGCGAGCGCCATGAAGGGTTTATAGGTGGAGCCCGGCGGATAGCTGCCGATCAGCGGCCTGTTCAGCAATGGCCTGTCGATCGAGGTATTGAGCTCTTCCCATGTCTGCTGGTCGATCCCGTCGACAAACACGTTCGGATCGTAAGTCGGCTTGGACACATAGGCAAGAATATCGCCGGTCGACGGTTCGATCGCCACGAGCGCGCCGCGCCGGTCGCCGAACGCTTCCTCGATGATTTTCTGCAGTTCGATGTCAATCGACAGAATCAGATTGTTTCCCGGCACCGCCGGCGTGCGTGACAGCGAGCGGATCGCCCGACCTCCGGCCGTTACTTCGACTTCCTCGTATCCGGTCGTGCCGTGCAGCATCTTTTCATATTTCTTTTCCAGGCCTTCCTTGCCGATGTAGTCGGTACCGACATAGTTCGCCGCATCCTCGGATTCGGCGATGCGATCGGCATCCTTGCGGCTGATGCGTCCGATATAGCCGATCACATGCGATGCGGTATCCCCCAACGGATATTGGCGGAACAGCCGTGCCTGGATCTCGACGCCCGGGAAGCGATACCGCTGAGCGGTGAATCGCGCGACCTCCTCGTCGGTGAGGCGGGTGCGGATCGGCACGCTTTCAAAGTTTTTCGCTTCTTCCAGCAGGCGGCGGAAGCGCTTGCGGTCCTTAGGCTGGATCTCGACCAGTGTCGACAGGCCTTCGATCACTTTGTCGAGCGGCTCGTTAATCTTGGACGGTGTAATCTCCAGCGTGTACGCGGAAAAATTGCGGGCCAGGACCACACCGTTGCGGTCCAGTATCAGGCCGCGGTTCGGCACGATGGGGGCAACCGAAATCCGGTTGTCTTCCGCCTGACCATGGTAGGTCTCATGCCGGACGACCTGCAGCCAGAAAAATCGCGACAGCAGAATGCCGAACAGGGCGAGCACGAATATGCCCGCTACCGACAGGCGCAGGCGGAATAGATGTACTTCCCGTTCTGTGTTCTTAAACTCAGTCATTCGTTCTTCAAGCCGGCAGATCTACAGGCGCGAGGCCGCGCGAAGCATGTTCAAGCAGCAATTCAAGCGTGACAGGCAATCAGATCGGCCGGGTGTCATCGCGATTGATTGCACGCCGCTGCGGTGCAAGCAATATCCAGGTGATAACCGGCCACAGCGCCGCTGTCGACAAGCTTTCCGCGAAATATGTCCAGCCGGCGAACTTGCCGCTGACCATCAGCCGGATCACGAGTTGCACCGACTGCATCAGCAACAGCAGCGGCAGCACGTGCAGGACCTGCGTCCATACCCGGAACCACAGCACCCGCCGATGCATCATGATGGCAAAGTAGGACAGCAGCGTGTACGACAGTGCATTCTCGCCAAGCAACGCCGCATCATGCACATCCATCAGCAGGCCCATGGCGAACGCAATCCCGATGCCGACCTTGCGGGGTTGATGGATGCTCCAGAAAATCAGTGCCAGCGCAACGAAATCGGGCACGCCGACCCAGTAGCCATAGGGCAGCAGATTGAGCAGAAAAGCAATGATCAGGCTGCCGGCGATGAAGAGCGGATTGACGGGCAACAGGATGTAATGAGGGCGGTTCATGGCGTCGGCTTTTGCTTTTCAGGTGCGGGCGCTGCTGCGGCAGCCGGAGCGGCAGCAGCCGGAGCCGGGGCGACCGCATCTTTTGGCGCTTCCTTTGCGCCTTCGGTGCGTTTCTGCTTCGCCTTTGCATCCTTTTTCGGATCGTCGGGCGGCGGACGCTGGGCGACAGGCGGCTCGGTGAGCAGAACCAGCAACTGGCGATTGCGATCGATGCCTGCGAGCGGCTGGCAGACGATCCGGGCGAATGCATCGGATGATTTGCTTTCCACCTGGGTCACCTTCGCCACCGACAGGCCGGCGGGATATACGCCATCGATGCCGGATGTCACCAGCATGTCGCCGTTCTTGATATCCGCATTGGCCGGCATGAATCGCAGATCGAGCGAGCCGGAATGTCCTTGACCGTATGCGATGCTGCGCAGGCCGCTGCGCACTACCTGGACAGGAATCGCCTGGTCCTTGTCGGTCAGCAGCGTGACTTCAGCAGTGAACGGGAATACCCGGGTCACCTGGCCCACCACGCCGATGTCGTCGATCACCGGCTGTCCGGGTGCAACGCCATGCCGGCTGCCGCGGTCCAATATGACCTTGCGGGTAAATGCATCGCGCGCGTCGTACAGGATCTCGCTCATGATGGACTTCACCGGCAGGCGTTCGTTGGCGTCCAGTAATTTGCGCAGCTGCGTATTTTCCGCGGACAGCTGCCGTACCTGCTGCAGCGTCTGCGCATTTGCGAGCTGCTCCTGTTGCAGCCTGAGGTTTTCTTTCTGCAGCGAGGACAGTGCGGAGAAGTAGTCGCCGATGAAGTAGGCGGCATCGCGCGGCATCAGCGCCGCGACTTGCAGCGGGTACAACACCGTGGCGACGGTTTGCCGGATCATGCCCAGGGAGCGGAGGCGGGAATCTGCGATCAGCAAGCCGATGGCGATCAGCGCGAAGATCGTCACTTTGGCGCGGGCAGAAGCGCCTTGCTTGAAAAGTGGCGGCGGGCTGTATTCCATTAAATGTTATCTACCAGTTTCAAGTGCGCCCAGCAGGCGGTTGCCAACTTGTGCGAAGCTGCGTTTCGGCCCGCGATGCTCGACGCATATCGACCATGCCGCCTGGCCAATCCGCTCGCCATGTTCTTCAATCGTCTGCCAGGGCTGCCCTGATTTGCAATACGCGCCATCCCAATGCATGGCTGCGTATCGTTTGGAACAGGATGCTTTATTCGTACGAGAAAATCGAACCCAGCTTGTCCATCCGCTCGAGTGCCATGCCGGAGCCGCGCACCACGCAGGTCAGAGGATCTTCGGCAACGATCACCGGCAAGCCGGTCTCTTCCATCAGGAGGCGGTCGAGGTCGCGCAGCAACGCGCCGCCGCCTGTCAGCATCATGCCTTTTTCGGCGATGTCGGCGCCCAGCTCGGGCGGCGTCTGTTCCAGCGCATTCTTCACGGCCGAGACGATGTTATTGAGGGGGTCGGTCAGCGCTTCCAGGATTTCATTGCTGGAAATGGTGAACGAGCGCGGAATGCCTTCCGACAGGTTGCGGCCCTTCACTTCCATTTCCTTGACCTCGGAACCCGGGAAGGCGGAACCGATTTCCTTCTTGATGAGTTCGGCGGTCTGCTCGCCGATCAGCATGCCGTAATTGCGGCGGATGTAGTTGACAATTGCCTCATCGAACTTGTCGCCGCCAACGCGCACCGACCCCTTGTAGACCATGCCGCCGAGGGAAATGATGCCGACTTCGGTCGTACCGCCGCCGATGTCGACCACCATGGAGCCGGTTGCATCCGACACCGGCAGTCCGGCGCCGATTGCGGCGGCCATCGGCTCCTCGATCAGATATACCTGGGATGCGCCGGCGCCGAGCGCGGATTCGCGGATGGCGCGACGCTCGACCTGGGTGGAACCGCAGGGAACGCAGATGATGATGCGCGGCGACGGCTTGAACAGCTTCGAGTCGTGCACCATGCGGATGAACTGCTTGAGCATCTGCTCGGTGACGGTGAAGTCGGCGATCACGCCGTCCTTCATCGGACGAATCGCTTCAATATTGCCAGGGACCTTGCCCAGCATCTGTTTGGCTTCCTTGCCGACCGCCTGAATGGTCTTCTTGCCATTCGGACCGCCCTGCTGGCGGATCGCGACTACCGACGGCTCATCCAAAACAATGCCCAGTCCGCGCACATATATCAGGGTGTTGGCCGTGCCGAGATCGATTGCCAGGTCGTTAGAAAAATAACTGCGTAAAAATCCAAACATGTGTTGTCCCGATGCGCAACAATGATGCGCGAAGCATTGAAGGTTGAATGTCCGCCCGCACGGCATACACTGGCGGCTGTGAGGCAGTAGCCCAGCATTCTACCTTATAATTTAGCTGAAATTAGCTGGCGGAAATACCAAAAATACGAGCTGAACACGCCTTTTTGATAAGCTTTTGCCAGAACTAAAACACTTTTGTTTTTAAAGATTATTTCTTATGCACGGCTTGCACGTGCCCTCCGACATGTCCCTTGAACTCAACGATGTAAAACGTCTTGCCCGTCTCGCGCAACTCGACCTGAATGAAGATCAGGCTTCCCGAACCCTCGACAAGCTCAACAGCATCTTTTCGCTCGTCGAACAAATGCGCGCTGTCGATACAAACGGCATCGAACCCCTGAATCATCCGATCGCCGCCCACCAGAACAATGTCGCGTTGCGTTTGCGCGACGACGCCGTTACGGAACCGGATCGTCGCGACGACTATCAACAGGTTGCGCCCGCCACGCAGGACGGCCTGTACCTGGTGCCGAAAGTCATCGAGTAACCGAATCGGCAACACCGGCTTGCCGAAAGCACATCACGAAAGATCATCGGCCCTTCCTGGCCATCCACATATGCATACGAAATCCCTTAAAGAACTTTCCCGACTGCTTCAAGCAAAGCAGATCTCGTCCACCGAATTGGCAAAGCTCTACCTGGATCGCATTGCAGGCAGCGACCTGAACGCCTTCATCGACATCAACGCGGACCTCACCCTGCAGCAGGCGGCGGCGGCGGATCAGCGACTGGCTGCGGGCGACACCACGCCCCTGACCGGCATTCCGATTGCGCACAAGGATATTTTCGTTACGCGCGGCTGGCGATCGACTGCCGGTTCGAAGATGCTCGCAAATTATGTCAGCCCCTTCGATGCAACCGTCGTCGAACAGTTCCATGCAGCAGGCATGGTCACGCTGGGAAAGCTGAACTGTGATGAATTTGCCATGGGGTCATCCAACGAGAACTCGTACTTCGGCCCCGTGAAGAATCCTTGGGACAAGGCAGCGGTGCCGGGCGGATCGTCGGGAGGATCGGCGGCGACGATCGCCGCGCGCCTCGCACCGGCGGCAACCGCGACCGACACCGGAGGCTCGATCCGCCAGCCGGCGTCCTTCTGCGGCGTGACCGGCATCAAACCGACCTATGGCCGGGTATCCCGCTTCGGCATGATCGCTTTTGCATCATCGCTCGACCAGGGCGGTCCGATGGCCCAGTCGGCGGAAGACTGTGCATTGCTGCTTAATGCAATGGCAGGGTTCGATCCGCGCGATTCGACCAGCCTCGAACCCGGCAAGGGCGGCGACAAGGAAGACTTCGGCCGCGACCTGGACAAGAGCCTGCAGGGATTACGGATCGGCGTGCCGCGTGAGTACTTCGGCAAGGGACTGGCGTCCGATGTCGAACAGGCGGTCCGGGCCGCGCTTGCCGAATATGAAAAGCTCGGCGCGACGCTGGTGGATATCTCGCTGCCGAAGACCGAGCTGTCGATTCCTGTCTACTACGTCATCGCGCCGGCGGAGGCATCGTCCAATCTCAGCCGCTTCGACGGCGTGCGCTACGGCCATCGCGCGAAGGAATACAAGGACCTCGGCGATATGTACCGCAAATCGCGTGCGGAAGGCTTCGGCGACGAAGTCAAGCGACGCATCCTGGTCGGCGCCTATGTGCTGTCGCACGGCTACTATGATGCCTACTATTTGCAGGCCCAGAAGATCCGCCGCCTGATCGCGCAGGATTTCAGCAACGCGTTTCAGCAGTGCGACGTCATCATGGGACCGGTCGCTCCGACAGTGGCATGGGACCTCGGGGACAAGGCCGACGATCCGGTCGCCAACTATCTTGCCGATATCTTTACGCTGTCGACCAGCCTCGCGGGCCTGCCGGGCATGTCGATCCCATGCGGTTTCGGACAGGGCGAGAAGAACGGAAAGCGGCCGGTCGGATTGCAGGTCATCGGCAATTATTTCGACGAGGCACGCCTGCTGAACGTTGCGCACCAATACCAGCTTGCCACCGATTGGCATCTGCGCAAGCCGGAAGGCGTCAATTGAAACGGCGCCGCGTCCATTTGTTGTTGCCGGCTTTGCTGCTTGTGTGCGGCACGGCCGCTATCGCACAGCAACTGGACGCAACGTTCTCGTGCAGTGCGACGCGCGAAGAAAACGGAGAGCGGGTGATCTACGCCGACAACGGCGAAATCCGCCTTCGCGGCGATCGCATCGATACATTTCGATGGGAGTCGGCATTGCATCGCAGCACGCATGGTTTTGATTGCACCATCGAACAGGGCGATGGCCTGAAAGCGGAAGTACGCGAAGATGTGGCGAATCCGATCTGGCGCATCGCGCTCGCCGATGCGCGCGCCGCTCGGGACCAGCGTGGATACGACTTCGATCGCGGGCTCAATTGCACCATTCGGCTGGAGCGGGATGGCGACATGCTGAACATCAAGCCGACCTGCCCGGCCCTGTGCGGATCGCGCACGAATTTTTCCGAGTTGTCGGTCAACCTGAAGACCGGCGACTGCCGCTACGAACAGTAGCAAACCATTTTTCGTCCTTCCCTCGCGGGGAAGGACATACAGATTACGGAGTGAGGTCACTATGCAATGGGAAGTCGTCATCGGTCTGGAGACGCATGCGCAGCTCTCGACCCAATCGAAAATATTCAGCGGCGCGTCGACCCGCTTCGGCGCCGAGCCGAATACCCAGGCCAGCCCGGTGGACCTGGCGCTGCCCGGCGTCCTGCCGGTGATGAACAAGGGCGCGGTGGAACGCGCCATCCAGTTCGGTCTTGCAGTCGGCGCCACCATCGCGCCGCAATCGATTTTCGCGCGCAAGAATTATTTCTATCCCGACCTGCCGAAGGGTTATCAGATCAGCCAGTATGAAATCCCCGTCGTGCAAGGCGGACGCGTTTCATTCGTGCTGGAGAAGGACGGCAAGGCCGAGATGCAGTCGGTGCAACTGACGCGTGCCCACCTGGAAGAGGACGCCGGCAAATCCCTGCATGAAGACTACCAGGGCATGTCGGGCATCGACCTCAACCGTGCCGGAACACCACTGCTGGAGATCGTCACCGAGCCGGACATGCGCAGCGCGGCCGAAGCGGTGGGCTATGCGAAGGCGCTGCATTCGCTGGTGGTGTGGCTGGGCATCTGCGACGGCAACATGCAGGAAGGGTCGTTCCGCTGCGACGCGAACGTCTCGGTGCGGCCGGTCGGTCAAAAGGAATACGGCACCCGTTGCGAGATCAAGAACCTGAACTCGTTCCGTTTTCTCGAAGACGCGATCAACTATGAAGTGCGGCGCCAGATCGAACTGATCGAGGACGGCGGCAGGGTCGTGCAGGAAACCCGGCTCTATGATCCCGACCGGAAGGAAACCCGGTCGATGCGCAGCAAGGAAGACGCGCAGGATTACCGCTACTTCCCCGACCCGGACCTGCCGCCGCTGGTGATCGCGCAGGAATGGATCGAGCGCGTCAAGATGTCGATGCCCGAACTGCCGGGCGCCATGCGCGAACGGTTCACCCGCGACTACAGCCTGCCCGAGTACGACGCGGCAGTGCTGACGCAATCGAAAGCGATGGCATCGTATTTCGAAGCGGTGGTCGCCAAGGCCGGCAAGGAGCAGGCCAAGCCTGCCGCCAACTGGCTGATGGGTGATGTGTCGTCAACGCTGAACCGCGAAAACGTCGATATCGCCGACGCGCCGGTGAAGGCGGATCAGCTTGCACTGCTGCTGCAGCGCATCGCCGACGGCACGATTTCGAACAAGATCGCCAAGGAAGTGTTCGCGGCGATGTGGGAGGCGCCCTCCGACAAGCCGACGCTGGCTGATGACATCATCGAAGCCAAGGGCTTGAAGCAGATCTCCGACAGCGGTGCGCTGGAAAAGATCATCGACGAGGTTCTGGCGGCAAATGCGAAATCGGTCGAGGAATTCCGCGCCGGCAAGGAAAAGGCATTTAACGCGTTGATCGGTCAGGCGATGAAAGCGACGAAGGGTAAAGCGAATCCGGCACAATTGACGGAGCTGTTGAAGAGCAAATTAGCGGGCTGACAAGGCCCGGGCGCTGAGGTGAATGATGCCAGGCATGAGGACCGCTTTTGTGCAGGCAAGTTTTCCAATGCCGTCTTAAACCATTGGCTCCTGCAATGTTCCAGGGACAAAATAACCCTTGCGAACCAAGGGAAATATTGGGATGCGCATCGACAACATGGCCGTCTCACTGAATCTGACGTCATTCCAGTAGGCGCTTCTTCAACTCGAAGAAGCGCCGCAGCGTCGCATGGTGCAGTTCGTACAAGCTTTTGAAAACGAGGCAATTGTCGCGACACTGTCACGACAATAAGCTGGAGCGATGTGGCCGCCTACCGATCCCAGTCCCTGCCACCGCCGCATCGGTTCTCCACATTTCGTTTCAGGGCTGCCTAAGGCAACGCTGAACAAGTAAACGAGATTGCTTATCGAGCGTTATAGATGCTAT
>NZ_DAIUCO010000057.1:0-22774 GCF_036846085.1 Noviherbaspirillum sp.
CGAGCGATACCGCAGTGGAATCCCCGCCCATGATGCCTGCCAGCGATTCGATTTCGCGCTCGTCGGCAATGACGCCAACCCAATCGTCGACATCAACCGTGTTGCCATTCAATAATTTCAGGGACTCGCCTTTTTTTCCCCAGCGCACATCAAGACCGCCGTGGATTTTGTCCAGATCGAACACATGACTCGGACGCCCCAGCTCGAGCATCACGTAATTCGAAATATCGACCAGAGCCGAAATCGGACGCTGGCCACTGCGTTCAAGCCGGCGCTTCATCCAATCGGGAGTGCTGGCTCTCGCATTCAGGCCGCGGATGACGCGTCCCGAAAACCGGCCGCACAAGTCGGGCGCCGACACTTTCACCGGCAGCTTTTCCTCGGTCGTGACCGGCACCGGCTGAAATCCGGGCGGCTTGAGTGCGGCACCGGTAAGCGCAGACACTTCCCGCGCGACTCCCAGTACTGACAGGCAATCAGCTTTGTTCGGCGTCAGCTTGATAGTGAACTTCAGATCGTTGAGCTGATAGTAGTCGCGAAAATTCTGGCCTACCGGCGCGTCATCCGGCAATTCGAGCAAGCCGCCATAGTCTTCGGACAGCTTCAACTCACGCGCCGAGCACAGCATGCCCTGCGACTCGACGCCGCGCAACTGGCCGACCTTGATTTCGAACGGTTTGCCATCGTCACCTGGGGGAAGTTTCGCGCCGGCCATCGCACAGGGCACTTTCATGCCTGCACGGACGTTTGGTGCGCCACAAACGATATTGAGCAGCGTTCCCGTGCCTGCATCGACTTGGCATACATTCAGGCGATCGGCATTCGGATGTTTTGCAACCTCCACCACTTTGCCAACAACCACATTCGAAAACGGCGGCGCCACCGGCTCGACCTCTTCCACTTCCAGTCCCGACATGGTCAGCAGGTGTGACAACTCGTCGGACGTCATTTTCGGATCAACCAGAGTGCGGAGCCAGTTCTCGGAGAATTGCATAGTGAAACCTTCAGATTCAGACGGGGTTCCTCCCTTTGCAGGGAGACTTACGAAATGGTTAGGCGAATTGCTTCAGGAAACGGAGGTCGCCTTCATAGAACAGGCGCAAATCGTTGATGCCATAGCGCAGCATCGTCAAACGCTCCAGCCCGGAGCCGAAAGCGAAACCGATATATTGCTCCGGGTCGAGGCCCATGTTGCGTACCACGGCCGGATGAACCTGCCCTGCGCCGGACACTTCAAGCCAGCGGCCTTTCAACGGACCGCTGCCGAAAGCGATATCAATTTCGGCTGATGGCTCGGTGAAGGGAAAATAGGAGGGACGAAAACGAACCTGCAAGTCGTCCGTTTCGAAGAACGTCTTGACGAAATTCAGGTACACGCCCTTGAGGTCAGCGAAGCTGATGTCTTCCGCAATCCACAATCCTTCTACCTGATGAAACATCGGTGAATGCGTGGCATCGCTGTCGACGCGGTATGTACGGCCCGGTGCAATCACCTTGATGGGCGGCTTGTTCATCCGTGCATAGCGCACCTGCATCGGACTGGTATGCGTGCGCAACAGCAGTTGCTTGCCCTGGCTGTCCTTGCCTTCGACGTAAAAAGTATCCTGCATCGACCGCGCAGGATGGTTTTCGGGGCTGTTCAGTGCGGTGAAATTTGTCCAGTCCGTTTCAATTTCCGGACCATCGGCGACATCGAAGCCGATCGACCCGAAAATCTGTTCCACGCGCTCCCACGAACGCATCACCGGGTGAATCCCGCCCATGCCACGGCCGCGTCCCGGCAGCGTAATGTCAATTGCCTCCGCATTCAGCCGCGCCTGCATTTGCGCATCTGCGAGAGCGTCGCGACGGGCATTCAGCGCCGCCTCGATTTGCTCCTTGGCGACATTGATGATCGCGCCCTGCGCTTTTCGCTCGTCGGGCGAGAGCTTGCCAAGACCTTTCATCTGCTCGGTGATTTGTCCAGTCTTGCCAAGATATTTCGCTTTCGCGTTTTCCAGCGATGCCGCATCGGCGGCGGCGGCAAAATCGGTCTTTGCCTGAAGGACGAGTTGTTCTAGGGAGTTCATGCAGTCGATGAGAAGCCGAAAATAAAACGGGGCATAGGTCAAGACCTTTGCCCCGCCGGGTGTGCGCCACCCCGAAGGGCGGCACGCATACGATCAGACCTTAAGCGGCGATGTTGGCCTTCACCTGATTGACAATCGCGGCAAATGCCGGCTTGTCCATCACAGCCATATCAGCCAGAACCTTGCGGTCGAGTTCGATATTGGCCTTCTTCAAGCCATTCATGAACACGCTGTATGTGACACCATGCTCGCGTGATGCGGCATTGATACGCGTGATCCACAGTGCGCGGAATACGCGCTTTTTGTTACGACGATCGCGGTATGCATATTGACCGGCGCGCATGACCGCCTGCTTGGCGATGCGGTAGACGGTACTGCGACGGCCACGATAGCCTTTGGCTTGATCGAGAACTTTTTTATGACGGGCCCGTGCTGTGACCCCACGTTTGACTCTAGGCATAGTAACTCCTTATATCGTGTGAGGTTAAGCGAACGGCATCATCGCGCGGACAGATACCATGTTTGTATCATGGACATCTACCGAGCCACGCAACTGGCGTTTGGTTTTCGTGGTTTTCTTGGTCAGGATGTGACGCTTGAAGGCTTGACCGCGCTTGACGGTGCCGCCCGGACGTACGCGAAAGCGCTTCTTGGCGCTGCTTTTCGTCTTCATTTTAGGCATAGCAATATCTGTCCTCAGGACAGCTCCAGTTTTAACATGATTGCAGGTGGCAACACTTCGTTGCGCTTGGATGCCTGCTCTCACTTGTTGTGCAGTCGAAATCGAGTTCGCTGCATACTGCGCCGCCTGCTTAGAAACAAGCAGCGCAAATTCTGAATTCTTGTGACGACTGTTATTTCTTCTTCTTCGGGGCGATCACCATCACCATCTGACGGCCCTCCATCTTGGGAAACTGTTCGACCTGTCCATAGACGTCCAAGTCTCCCCTCAAGCGTTCGAGCATGCGCATGCCGATATCCTGGTGCGCCATCTCACGGCCACGAAAACGCAAGGTGATTTTTGTCTTGTCACCCTCGTCCAGGAATTTAATCAGGTTGCGCAGTTTGATGTTGTAATCGCCTTCATCGGTACCAGGGCGGAACTTGACTTCCTTGACCTGTATCACCTTCTGCTTCAGCTTGGCTTCGTGGGCCTTTTTCTGTTCCTGGTACTTGAACTTGCCGTAGTCCATCAGGCGGCAGACCGGGGGTTGCGCGGTTGGCGCAATCTCCACCAGATCGACGTTCTTTTCCTCAGCCATGCGAAACGCTTCGGCCAGACTTACGATGCCTATGGGTTCGTTGTCCACACCGGAGAGGCGTACTTCGGGCGCAGTGATTTCACCGTTGATGCGATGCGACTTGTCAGTAGCTATTGCAGTTTCCTTTTAAAGTCAAATAACTAAGCCGTGCTCTAGCGCTTCGGGTCTCCCCTTCAGGCTTTGGTTTCCACCTCTTTATTCAGGCGTTCCACCAATGCGTCGAAGGGCATGACACCCAGATCGACGTTGCCCCGCGCACGCACGGCCACTGTGTTTGCATCCCGCTCCTTGTCGCCGATGACGACGATATAAGGCAGCTTTTGAACCGAATGCTCGCGTATTTTATAGGTTATTTTCTCGTTACGCAAATCGAGATGGACTCTAAACCCTTGTTTTTTCAGGTTTTGCGCCACCTTTTGCGCATATTCGGCCTGTGCCTCGGAAATGTTCAGAATTGCAATCTGCACTGGCGCCAGCCATAGAGGCAATGCACCAGCATGGTTTTCGATCAGGATGCCGACGAAGCGCTCCATGGAACCAACAATCGCCCGGTGCAGCATTACAGGGACTTTACGACTGTTATCGTCTGCAACATATTCCGCGCCCAGGCGTCCGGGCATGGAAAAATCAACTTGCATGGTACCGACTTGCCAAGGCCGTCCAAGCGAATCTTTCAGATGGTATTCAATCTTCGGACCATAGAAAGCCCCCTCACCCGGCAACTCTTCCCATGAGACGTCACACACCCGAAGCGCCGCACGCAGCGTATCCTCAGCCTCGTCCCAAGTCTCGTCCGACCCGATACGGTTTTCGGGACGAAGTGCGATCTTGATCGAGATTTCCGAGAAGCCGAAATCCTTGTAGACCTGCATCGCCTGCTGATGGAACGCTTTTACTTCTTCCTGGATCTGCTGTTCGGTACAGAAGATATGTCCGTCATCCTGAGTGAAGCCTCTTACCCGCATGATGCCGTGCAGCGCACCTGACGGTTCGTTGCGATGGCATTGACCGAACTCGCCGTACCGCAGAGGAAGATCGCGATAGCTGCGCATGCCGGCATTGTAAATTTGAACATGCCCCGGGCAGTTCATCGGCTTCAACGCGTAATTGCGGTTTTCCGACTCCGTTACAAACATGTTTTCGCGATAGTTTTCCCAGTGCCCGGTTTTTTCCCACAAGGTACGGTCTAGAATCTGCGGCGCCTTCACTTCCTGATAGCCGCTCTCGCGATAGACTTGCCGCATATACTGTTCGACCTGCTGCCAGACGGTCCAACCTTTCGGGTGCCAGAAAACCAGGCCAGGCGCCTCATCCTGGAAATGGAACAGATCAAGCGACTTGCCAAGTTTGCGGTGATCACGTTTCTCAGCCTCTTCCAGCATGTGCAAATAGGCTTCCTGGTCTTCCTTCTTTGCCCAGGCCGTTCCATAAATGCGCTGCAGCATTTCATTCTTGGAATCGCCGCGCCAGTAAGCGCCGGCAAGCTTCATCAGCTTGAATACCTTCAACTTGCCGGTCGACGGCACGTGAGGTCCACGGCACAAATCGGTGAACCCACCTTCCGAATACAGGGAAACATCCTCGCCCTGCGGTATGGAAGAAATGATTTCCGCCTTGTAGGCTTCGCCGATCGACTTGAAATACGATACCGCCTCGTCGCGAGGCAATACCTTGCGGCTCACCGGCTCGTCCTTTTTCGCCAGTTCCAGCATTTTCTTTTCGATGGCCTGCAGGTCTTCAGGAGTGAATGGACGCTTGTATGAGAAATCGTAGTAGAAGCCATTTTCAATTACCGGCCCGATGGTTACCTGCGCATCCGGGAACAATTCCTTGACTGCATAGGCAAGCAGGTGAGCGGTCGAGTGCCTGATTACATCCAGTCCGTCGGGGTCCTTGTCGGTGACGATCGCAAGATCGGCATCCCGATCGATCAGATAAGAGGTATCGACCAGCTTGCCGTCGACTTTGCCGGCGAGGGCAGCCTTGGCAAGGCCTGCGCCGATGCTGGCAGCGACCTGGCCAACCGTAACCGGTGCGTCGAATTGACGTTGCGAACCATCTGGAAGTCGGACTGAAACCATTTTGCACTCCATGCCGATACGCAAGTTGCATCGGACGCTAGAAAAATTATCAAAAAACGCGGACGAAAAAAAAACGCGGACTAGCCGCGCTTTTTCAATTTGTACCAGCGAAAAAGATCCCGACTAGCGTCGCTCACAAACCTTAACGGTTGTAGTTCGCGGTGTCATAACCGGGATTGCCTTTCTCACTCTTACAAATGTGGTACTGATTTCGTTGGTAGGCTCGATTGGACTCGAACCAACGACCCCTACCATGTCAAGGTAGTGCTCTAACCAGCTGAGCTACGAGCCTAAAGAAGCGAAATTATAGCGGCAAATTAATTAATCCGCTAGTGCTTCTTGCCAATCCATGGACGCAGCCAGTCCAACCCTTCGGAAGTACCGCCTTTTGGCCGGTATTCGCACCCTATCCAGCCATCATATTCCAAGTCGTCGATCTGCTGGAATAGATAGGGATAATGCAGCTCCCCGAGATCAGGCTCATGCCGGTCCGGCACGCCGGCAATCTGCATATGCCCGATGCCTGCGATGTGACGGCGCAATCTTGTCGTGACATCGCCTTCCATGATCTGGCAGTGATACATATCGAATTGCACCTTCAGATTTGCCGCACCGACTTCCTCGCAAATTTCATGGGCCTCGCTTTGATAATTCAGGAAATATCCCGGTATGTCGCGTGAATTGATCGGCTCGATCAACATCGTTATTCCGTGCGCGGCGGCCTGCCGCGCGGCATACGAAAGGTTTTGCAGATACACGGCGCGATGGCGGGCGCGATCCTGTTCCGGCAAAATGATCCCGGCCATGACATGAAGCCTTTTGTTGCCGAGCACCTGGGCATAGCCGAGCGCACAGTCGATACTGCGCTTGAATTCGTCTTCGCGGCCAGGGATCGAAGCCATTCCACGCTCTCCGACATTCCAGTCTCCCGGTGGGCAGTTAAACAAAATCTGCGCAAGACCTGCGTCAGCGAGCCGTGATTTAATATCTACATCGACGTAGCCATAAGGAAATAAAAACTCCACCGCACTGAAACCGTCTGCAGCCGCAGCGGCGAAACGATCCATGAAGTCGATTTCCTGATACATCATCGAAAGGTTGGCAGCAAACTTTGGCATGTTATATCCGGGAAGGTGTGTGAATGATCGGACTGCAACGTTTCGTCCGCAGCAGGTTCAAAGCAAGCGATAACCCTGACTTGCCTTGCACTGCCCAAGTGAATCTTTGGGGCATGGTAGCAAATCACGGTTCGACGCACGCCGATGACAACGAATATGCTTCCCACATTCATCTTATGCACATGAAGTCAGGGCCACCCTCCTCAACGCACCTGCATGCACACCGTGCAGGCGACTCATCCCATGGTCACTTCATCGAAGGGCGCGATCCCCGTGTTCTCGGCTGGTCACTGGCGCTCACCATGGGATTCGCGGTCGTCGAGTTGATCGCCGGCTTATGGTCGAACTCCCTCGCCCTCGTCTCGGATGCCGGCCACATGGCAACAGATTCCACCGCCCTCGGCCTTGCACTTCTCGCGCAAATCATTGCGAAACGACCTCCATCCGCCACCAAATCGTTTGGCTTTGGGCGCGTAGAGGCGCTCGCGGCATTCATCAATGGACTTGCCATGCTCGCCGTGGTGGCGTGGATTGGCATCGAAGCAGCAAAGCGTTTTTCAAATCCTTCAGCAGTCCAAGGCGAAGCGGTGTTGATGGTGGCATCGATCGGCCTTGTCATCAACCTGGTCGTCGCATGGTTGCTGTCACATGACAAGGACAGTGTGAATACCAGGGCTGCGCTCGTGCATGTGATGGGCGACTTGCTTGGGTCGCTTGCCGCATTGATTGCCGGCGCCGTCATTTATTTCACAGGATGGATGCCGATCGATCCGTTGCTGTCGGTCTTCGTTTCCCTGCTGATCCTGCGATCGACGTTCCAGGTATTGCGGCAGTCCTACCACTTCCTGATGAAAGGAGTGCCGGAGCATATCGATTATTTGCAGGTTGGGGCGGACCTCGCCGCCGTCAAAGGCGTGTTGTCCGTTCACGATCTGCATGTTTGGGAAATGACGCCCGGCCAGCCTGCGCTGATCGGGCATGTCGAGATACGTGAACTCCAGGAATGGCCAGCCGTACTGCACGACATCAAAACAATGCTTCTAGAGAAGCATGGGATCGACCATATCACGGTGCAGGCCGAGGTCCCTGCCTCCGAGAAGAAACAGTGACTACTGCCGTTTCACTTCCATCACACCCGTGACGTCCCGGATAATCATCAGCGCCTTCTGTAATTGCGCTGTGGAGGCGATCTCTGCGGTGAATGCCATGCGCGCCTGTCCCTTCGCACTCTGCGTGCTGACCCCGATGACGTTGATTTTCTCGCGTGAAAAGATTTCGGTAATATCGCGCAGCAACCCCTGACGATCGCTTGCAAGAATAAAAATATCCACCGGATACACTGTTTCACGCCCCGGTTCGCCCCAGGTCGTATGAATGACGCGTTCGACAGCCTTGGTACGCATCTGCGCGAGGTTCTTGCAACTCGCCCGATGGATCGACACGCCTTTACCGCGGGTAATGAAGCCCACGATATCGTCCGGCGGTGCCGGTTTGCAGCATCGCGCAAGCTGGGTCAGCAAGCCGTCCGTTCCGACGACGAGCACGCCGGATTTCCCGCCTTGGGTAACGCTCGAAGCCTTACTCTTGTTGGGAATGACTTCGTCATCGGCCTGTGTCCCCTTCGCCGCTTGCTTGTGTACGTCGTCTGCATGCAGCGCCAGTTCGATATGCCTGAGGCTGAACTCGTCCTTGCCTACCGACAGGAATAAGTCGTCGACCTTTGCGAAGCCCAGCTTGTGTGCCAGTTCTTCATGATTGACCGCCGTTTTGCCTTCCCTCTGCAATGTCTTTTCCACCAGCGCGCGCCCATGCGCCAGCGTTTCCTGCTGCTCGATCGCATTGAACCATGCCCGGACCTTGGCGCGGGTACGCGGACTGGCCACATAGCCCGAACCAAGCCAGTCCCTCGACGGACCGATTGCGTGGGCTGCACCACCTCTTGCGGATATGATCTCGACCGTCTGTCCATTCTTGAGAGGCGTATTGAGTGGCACCATCATCCCGTCAACACGCGCCCCGCGGCAGCGATGGCCGAGGTCGGTATGAAGGTGATACGCAAAATCGATAGGCGTCGCACCATTCGGCAATTCGATCACCCGCGCCTGCGGCGTCAACACGTAGATGCGGTCATCGAGCGCGGCGGATTTCAGCTTTTCCACCCATTCGCGTTGCATGTCCTCCTGCCCGACCACCGCATCCGCAACCTCGGATTTCCACGCGAGTAGCTGGCGGAGCCAGGCAATTTTTTCGTCGTACTTCTGTGCCGAAAAATTTGACCCGCCAGATTCCTTGTAGCGCCAATGCGCAGCAACGCCGTACTCTGCAAAACGATGCATTTCCTGGGTCCGGATCTGCACTTCCAGCGCCCGGCCGTCCTCTGCCACCACGACCGTATGCAACGATCGGTAGCCGTTCTGTTTCGGCCGGGCGATGTAATCGTCGAATTCCTGTGGAATCGGCGCCCAGATGTTGTGCACCAGCCCGAGTACCGTGTAGCAGGTCTTGATGTCATCGACGATCACACGAAACGCCCGCACGTCGTAGAGCTCGGAAAAATCGAGCGATTTGCCGCGCATCTTGTTCCAGATGCTATAGATATGCTTGGGCCTGCCGAATACTTCAGCCTTGATCCCGGCCGCCGACAATTCAGACCGCAGGCGGGCAATGGCGGCCTCGACGAAGCCTTCGCGCTCGATGCGCTTTTCCTCGAGCATCTTGGCGATACGCTTGTAGGCTGCCGGTTCGAGAAACCGGAAAGCGAGATCTTCGAGTTCCCACTTCAGTTGCCAGATACCGAGCCGGTTCGCTAACGGGGCATACAAGTCAAGTGTCTCGCGCGCATAGTCGTGCGTCTTTTTGTTTTCCAGTTTGAGGTCGGCAAAATAGCGTAGCGTCGTGACGCGGGAGGCGAGCCTGACCAACACCACGCGCATATCGGAAGCCATCGCCAGCAGCATTTTGCGAAGTGTTTCCAGCTGCATGCCTGCGTGCTGGGAAGAATTCTTCCCGCGTGCACTTTCCTGATGGCCGAAAGTCTGTTCGTGCAATCGCATCAGCTGGCGAATGCCTGTCAGCAAATCGACGATCTCCTTGCCGAATAGCGGCTCCAGCCCTTCTGCGGCCTTGGAATCGATGACCGGCAGCTCGAAGAGCAAGCCGGCAATACGCGTATCCACATCGGCGTTCAATTGCCCGAGCACCGTGGCGACGCTTTGCGAGAAGAGGAAGGCGTCCTGCCCTGTGACTACAGGCTTGCCGGTATAGATTGGCCTGACGAAGTCGAGCGCTGCCAGCACCCGGGCGCCGTCTTCGGCGCTCAGGCCGGAAACGAGCTGTACCTGGGTTTCGCTTTGCGCTGCGGCGAGAGATACCATCTGCCTGAACGGTTTAAAGCGCCGCAGTCACAACGATTTCCACCAGCCACTCCGGCTTGGCGAGTTGCGCTTGCACCGTGGCCCGCGGCGGCGCGTTTCCATCCGCCACCCATTCGTCCCATGCGGCATTCATCTCCGCAAAGTCCTTGAGGTCGGCGAGATAAATTTGACACATCAGTATGCGGCTCTTGTCGCTCCCCGCCTCTGCCAGGAGACGATCGATATGTCCGAGCACCTCGCGCGTCTGCCCCGCGATGTTCTGCGTCGTATCCTCCGCAATCTGACCGGCGAGGTACACGGTCCCGTTATGCACCGCCATTTCGGAAAGTCTTTTCCCGACATGAAAACGTTTGATGTCCATGATTTCAGATATAGGTGTAATCGGCTAATCGGCAAGTAAAAACTGCTTTGCTATCGCGATTTGATCCGCGTGCATGAAGGTCGGTGCATGGCCTACTCCCGCGATTTCGACCAATCTGGCTTTTGGCCCGCGTTCGCACATCGAGCGCGCAACTTCCGGCGTTACCAGGTCCGATTCGGCGCCTCGAACCAGTAGGGTCGGACAACGGATCGCATCGTATGCCGCCCACAGCATCGCCTCGCCCATCTTGGCGCTTTCCGGCGTCGCCGATTTAAACGGTACTGACAACCGCAAGTCGTAATGGCGAATCCATTTCCCGTCCTTATCCCGACGCAGCACGTCGGCTGCGAGCTTGCCCCATTCCTGATCGGTATGGGGCCCGAAAGGCAGCGATATATCGCGGATATATTGCACAGCGTCGTCAAAGGTATCGAATCGCACATCCTGCCCCAGGTAATCGCCGATACGCGTCAGCGCAGCAGGGTTCAATGTCGGTCCGATATCGTTCAGGATAAGTTTCCGTACCGGGGTGTCCGGGAGCGAAGACAGGCCCATGCCGATCAGCCCGCCCATTGACGTACCAAACCAGTGCACGGTGTCCGCGTTCAATCGCGCCAGCAGGGTCACCATGTCGCTTACGTACTGCGGCAACTGATAGTGCTGCGGGTCCTTGAGCCAACCGGAGCGGCCGCGACCGACGACATCCGGGCAAACCACCCGATAATCGCCGCACATTTCCCGCGCCAGATTGTCGAAATCATCCGATATACGGGTAACGCCGTGGACACACACCAAAACTTTAGGGTTGCGGGAATCTCCCCACTCCTTGTATGCCATGGTGTGCAAACCGGCAGGAGACAGGCACTGGACGCTTTCCACGCGGAATTCGGTCATTTTTATCTAATGTCAAGTTTCGGTTCTCGCATTTTACTGGTCGTTGCGCTTAAAATCCTACTAAGTTTATTGCCACTCCACTTCAATCTCAGAGGACATCATGCAGGGCTCCATGCTTAAAGGTAAGACGGCACTCATTACCGGATCCACGTCAGGCATCGGCCTGGGTATCGCCAAGACCTTCGCCGAACGCGGCGCAAACATCGTTTTGAATGGATTCGGCGATCCGAAGGAAATCGAAACGATACAAGCCGACATCAAAAGCAAGCATGGTGTGGAGACTGCCTATCACAGCGCCGACATGTCAAAGGCGTCCGAAATCGAGCAAATGATGCAATTTGCCGCCCAACGATTCGGTGCTGTCGACATCCTGGTCAATAATGCGGGCATCCAGCATGTTGCGAACATCGAGGACTTCCCCGTGGAGAAATGGGATGCGGTGATCGCGATCAACCTGACGTCGGCGTTTCACACCACACGCCTTGCGCTTCCAGCGATGAAATCGCGAAACTGGGGTCGCATCATCAATATCGCGTCGGTGCACGGACTTGTGGGCTCCGCCCAGAAGTCGGCGTATGTCGCGGCCAAGCACGGACTGGTCGGGCTTACCAAGGTTACCGCGCTGGAGACCGCCCAGACAGGCGTCACCTGCAATGCCATTTGCCCCGGATGGGTGCTGACACCACTGGTGCAGAAGCAGGTCGATGCACGCGCAACGCAAAACGGCGTGTCGAATGAAGAAGCGAAGAAGCAGTTGCTGGCGGAGAAGCAGCCATCAGGGGAATTCGTTACACCGGAACAATTGGGCGAATTGGCGGCATTCCTGTCCAGCGATGCGGCAAGCCAGGTACGCGGCGTGGCATGGAACATGGATGGCGGCTGGGTGGCCCAGTAAGCACCCCGATACTGCAATGAAAAACGGCGCATCAAGCGCCGTTTTTCCTATTTCATCCAACTCGGCAAAATCACTTACCGGGCTGAACTGACATCAATTTCTGCCGCAGTCTTCTCGATCACTTCGTCTTTGGTGACACCAGGCGCAAGTTCGATCAGCTTCAAGCCAGTCGGGGTGACGTCAATTACGCCGAGATCGGTGATGATGCGGCTAACGACGCCGACGCCGGTAAGCGGCAGGTCGCAATTCTTCAGGATCTTGTGCGAGGTGGAGCCGTCCTTGGCCTTGGCCACATGTTCCATCAGAACCACCACGCGACCGACACCCGCTACCAGGTCCATTGCACCGCCCATGCCCTTGACCATCTTGCCGGGGATCATCCAGTTGGCCAGGTCGCCTTTTTCGCTGACTTGCATTGCACCCAGGATGGCGATGTTGATTTTCCCGCCACGGATCATGGCGAACGAGTCCGCCGAACTGAAAAAGGATGATCCGCGTAATGCGGTGACCGTCTGCTTGCCGGCATTGATCAGGTCGGGGTCGACTTCCTCCTCCGTCGGGAAGGGTCCGATGCCCAGCAGTCCGTTCTCCGACTGCAGCCATACTTCGATATCGTTCGGCACATAGTTGGCCACCAGCGTCGGCAAGCCGATGCCGAGGTTCACATAGAAACCGTCCTGCAGTTCCTTCGCCGCACGGGCGGCCATTTCGTCACGAGTCCATGCCATGGTTTTTCTCCGCTTTACTTTGCACGCGTGGTGCGTTGTTCGATGCGCTTTTCCGGCGTCGCGTTGACCACGATGCGGTGGACGAAGATGCTGGGGGTGTGTACATCATCCGGATCGATTTCACCGACTTCCACAAGCTTCTCGACCTCGACCACGGTAATCTTGCCGGCCATTGCCACGTTCGGATTGAAGTTTCGGGCTGTTTTGCGGAACACCAGGTTGCCGGCCTTATCAGCCATGTACGCCTTGACCAAGGACACGTCGGCCACCAGCGACCGTTCCATGACGTACTGTTGGCCGTCAAAATCACGGACCTCTTTGCCTTCGGCGACGATAGTGCCCACACCGGTCTTGGTAAAGAATGCAGGGATGCCGGCGCCACCGGCGCGGAGCTTTTCGGCCAATGTGCCTTGCGGCGTGAACTCGAGTTCAAGTTCACCTGCGAGGTATTGGCGTTCGAACTCTTTGTTTTCCCCGACATAGGAAGCGATCATTTTCTTGATCTGCCTGGTTGCCAGCAATTGCCCGAGCCCGAAACCGTCCACGCCGGCGTTGTTGGAGATCGCGGTCAGGTTCTTTGCGCCGGAGTCGCGCAGGGCGGCGATCAATGCTTCGGGAATGCCGCACAGACCGAAACCGCCTACCGCGATCGTCTGGCCGTCTTTGATGATGTCGGCCAGCGCAGCGGTCGCATCAGGATAAACTTTGTTCATACCAACCCCTTTTGTTGTAAGGTGCCTAACTTGCCCGCCAGCATATGATGATGGACTAGTCGGCACAATACCGTAAAAATACCAATTTTATCCAACAGGTCGCAGCCGACTTCATGAGCGCACCAATTTCAGTCAATTACGAAGCCATTTTTCTCCATGCGCCCGTCGGCATGTGCGTGTCCGAACATCGGGTGATCCATGCTTGCAACAATGCACTGGCGGCAATGTTCGGTTATTCGCCCGAACAGCTTACCGGTCAATCATTCCGCGTTCTGTATCCAACAATCGATGAATTCGAACGTACCGGTGCCCGCATCGTGCCCATCATGAGCGCGAAAGGCGTGTATTCGGACGAGCGCATCATGAAACGCTCGAACCAGGAGCTATTCTGGTGCCACGTGAGTGGACGCGCATTGATCCATAACGACCCGCATGCGGCAGGCATCTGGACATTCGAGGATTTGAGCGCTAAACGTCCGGTAACGGCCGAGCTGACGCCGCGCGAGAGGGAAATCGCCGCATTGCTGGTGGAAGGAAAAACCAGCAAATTGATCGCACGCCAGATCGGCCTCAGTCCACGCACGGTGGAAATGCACCGTGCGAAGCTGATGCGGAAATTCGATGCAGCCACATCAAGCGAACTGGTGCATCGACTGGTCGGCGTTACGGTCTAGCGGCGCAACCCGTCAGGCAAGCAATTCCTTGATATTGTCCGGAAGCGGCGTCGATTTTTCCGAGGGGAAGTTCACCCATACCACCTTTGCCCCTCCTTGCGCTGCCAGTATCTCCGGCTGATCGACCCGGCGAATTTCCTGGATCGTTTCGAAACTGGAGCGACCAGGTGGTCCGACGTAGGTGAGTACCTCGATCTCACCCGGATACTTCAGCTGCTTGATGAAGGTGCAGTGGGCATTGATGATAACCGGCCCTTCACCGGCCGGATCCGGATCGCAGCCGATTTGCGTGAACCACTCGATGCGCGCGGATTCCAGGTAGCGGAAGTAGACAGTATTGTTGACGTGCCCCATCGCATCCATGTCGCCCCAGCGGATCGGCATGCGCATGGTGTGCACTAGTTTTTTCTCAGACATAGTCCTGAAAGCTCCTGATGAATCAAGGTGCGGGTGTTATTGGGCGCTCATGCCGTCGTCTGCGGTGACGATCGCGCCATTGATGAAGCGGGATTCTTCCGAAGCCAGGAGCAGAAGCAAGCCATCGAGGTCTTCCGGCGTACCAATGCGCTTGCGCGGCAGCATATTGATGAGAGTCTGGCCCTGCTCGCTGTTGAAGTGTTCGTCGTTGATTTCGGTGCGGATGTAGCCGGGGCAGATCGCATTGACATTGATGCCGTACCTGCCCCACTCCACCGCCATCGATTTGGTCATGTGCACCACGGCAGCCTTGCTCATGCAGTAGATGCCGATCTGGGGCAACACCTTCAGTCCGGCGACCGATGCGATATTGATGATGCGATGCTGCTTCTTCGGGTCGCCTTTCGCACGCGCGATCATGCGCTTTGCGGTTTCCTGCGCCACGAAGAATGCGCCGCGCTGGTTGGTATCCATCACGAACGCATAATCCTCGGGCGTGACATCGACCAGGCGTTGAGTTGTGGATACACCGGAGTTGTTGACGAGAATGTCGATCGGTCCAGCTTCTGTTTCGGCATGGGCAATTGCGGCCTTGATGCTGGCGTAGTCGGTAACATCGAGCGTGACTACATGGGCCGCGCCACCACCGGATTCGATCTCGGCCCGCAGTTCCTTCAACCGCTCCACGCGACGCGATGCAAGAACCACCTGCGCACCGGCTTCGGCCAGCACCTTGGCGAATCGGGCGCCGAGGCCGCTGGATGCGCCGGTGACCAAAGCAACTTTTCCGTCAAAATTCAGCTCCATACTTTCAGTTCTCCTTGAGGTGGTTGAGAAGTCCAAAGGACTTGGCATTTCGAGGCGCTATGATTGCATGAATGCAGGACGATTAGAATGATGCATCTATTCGGCTTGAGATAAGCGCTGGTGAGCGTCATTTAAGCTGAAAGATGCTGCAGCAAAAAAGATGCCGGACTAGCATTCTCCAGCAAAATCCACGACAATTAGCACACTCGTTCGATAATATCATTTACGGTGGTGAGACCATGACGCAAAGCCATAACCAGAGCATCCTAGAACAATACGGTCCGCGTGAAGCGATGGAGTATGACGTCGTCATCGTGGGCGGTGGACCAGCAGGCTTGTCAGCCGCCATCCGTCTCAAACAACTCGCCGCCGAAAAAGGAAATGACGTCTCGGTGTGTGTCCTTGAAAAAGGCGGCGAGGTCGGTGCCCATATCCTGTCCGGCGCCGTCATGGACCCAATCGCGATCAACGAATTGTTCCCCAACTGGAAAGAAATGGGTGCGCCGTTGAACATGCCGGTTTCGGAGGACCGAATCTATGTGCTGACCGAAACCAAGGCGATCAAGATGCCGGATTTTGCCGTACCGGCGGCGTTCCATAACCACGGCAATTACGTCATATCGCTTGCCAACGTCGTCCGGTGGCTGGGCCAGCAGGCGGAGGCACTTGGCGTGGAAATATTCCCAGGCTTCCCGGCAGCAGAAATTCTGTATAACGACGATGGCTCGGTGAAAGGCGTTGCCACAGGCAACATGGGCATCGACCGCCATGGCAACCCGACGGATGCATTCCAGCTCGGCATGGAACTGCACGCCAAATATACTTTCTTCGCGGAAGGTTCGCGCGGCCATCTCGGCAAGCAACTTATCAGCAAGTTCAACCTGGATGAAGGCCGCGCACCCCAGACCTACAACATCGGGATCAAGGAGCTGTGGGAAATCGATCCGAAGATGCATCGACCTGGCCTGGTGGTGCACACCACGGGATGGCCGCTGGACAAGAACACGGTGGGCGGCTCCTTCCTTTACCACCTGGAAAACAATCAGGTTGCGGTCGGCTTCGTCGTCAGCCTAGCCTACGAGAACCCTTACCTGTCGCCATTTGAAGAGTTCCAGCGCTACAAGACGCATCCGGAAATCCGCAAGTTCTTTGAAGGTGGTAAGCGCATTTCCTATGGTGCGCGTGCGATTACCGCGGGCGGTTTGCAGTCATTACCAAAATTCGTCTTCCCGGGCGGTGCGCTAATCGGATGCGATGCAGGCTTCCTGAACATGCCGCGCATCAAGGGCAGCCACGCCGCCATCAAAACCGGCATGCTGGCTGCAGAGGCGGTATTCGATGCGCTGGGTGCCGGCCGGTCCTCCGATGAGCTGTCCGCCTACCCGGCTGCGTTCGAAAAGTCTTGGTTGTACGACGAACTCTATACCGCACGCAACTTCAAGCCGTGGCTCGGCAAGGGATTCTACGTCGGCACCGCGATGGCCGGCATCGACCAGCTCATTTTCCGCGGCAAGGCGCCATGGACTCTACGCAGTTCCAAGGCCGATCATGAGTACCTGCGGCCGGCTTCTGAATTCAAGCCGATCGTTTACCCGAAACCGGATAACAAGCTTACGTTTGATCGCCTGTCTTCGGTTTTCATCTCCAACACCAACCATGCGGAAGAACAGCCTGCGCACCTGACTCTCAAAGACGCTAGTGTTCCGGTCAATGTGAATCTCGCGCAATACGCCGGGCCGGAGTCCCGTTACTGTCCTGCCGGCGTGTATGAGTATGTGAAAGCGGAGAATGGGGCTGATCGCTTGCAGATCAACGCACAGAACTGCGTACACTGCAAAACCTGTGATATCAAGGATCCTACCCAGAACATCGTTTGGGTGACGCCGGAAGGCGGCGGCGGGCCGAACTATCCGAACATGTAGTGTTTGTTGCACATCGAAACGACCCAACAAAAAAGCCGCATCAGCGGCTTTTTTGTTGGGTGGCTAAATTGCTCAGGCTCGGCATTCAGACTTGCCACTGCCCTGCCAGGATTTTTTCCAGCCAAAAAGTACCGATCACGGTTTTTACATCGGTAATTTTCCCCTCCCTGATCCATGACAGCATGTCCGGCACAGTGGCCTTGAAGGTTTCAAGGAACTCCCCTTCATCCAGTTTGTTCTGGCCAGCGACCAGACCGCGCGCCAGGAAAATGTCCAGATGCTCGTCCGAGTAGGCAATGGCATTGTGGATTGTGCAGACGAATTTCCATTCCGTGGCGGTGTAGCCGGTTTCCTCCTGAAGCTCGCGTTTCGCACAATCGAGAGACGCTTCATTCGGATCTATTTTTCCAGCAGGATATTCGATGAAGACTTGGTTCAACGGATAGCGAAATTGCCGTTCCAGAAGGATCGATCCATCATCGAACACCGGCAAAATCACCACGGCGCCGGGATGACGGATGAACTCTCGCTGGCTGGTTTTTCCGTCGGGAAGGCGAATGGTATCGCGCTGGATTTTAAGAAAATGTCCTTCGTAAACGACTTTGCTGTCAACCTGGGTTTCTTTCAGGTGAAGATCCATGCCACAACCTTGAAGTTGAATTGAGACGAAATGATAGCCTTCATTCATTCGTCACTATTGATGCTGCGTCAACTATGGCGTTTGCTGAGATAGCGGAAGACGAAGCCGGGAAAGGCCAGGACGATGAAGAGGCAGATGGTGATTGCATAGAATTCCCAGCGTTGCGGGAAAACGTTGCCGATACGTGCTTCCAGCATATAAGCAACGATACCAACCAAACCGTAAAGTGCGGCAAGTTCGACCAGGCGCATCCATAACGGCTTGGCCTGTTTGCTCATGGGGATAACGCCAAACAGCCGTTCGTTAAAGAACGGCAGGTTGGCGGCGACCACGGCCAGCAGGATGACCAACCAGCTTGAAAATGAAGAATCCACGTAAGTCGTATGCCTTGCAGGTCAGCCGGCCAACGTTTTAACCATCGCTGTCGCACACATCGCCATCAGTGGTCCGGGCAAGATACCCAAGGCCAATACCGCGATACCGTTCAGACTGAGAGCGACATTCATATCCCGATTGGTAACAAGCGGGCTGGTGTCGATGGCATCGTCGAAGTACATCACCTTCACCACGCGCAGATAGTAGAACGCGCCGATCAACGACAGCATTACCGACACGATTGCCAGCCAGATCTGGCCGGTTCCCAATACTGCCTGCAGCACCGACAGCTTGGCGTAGAAGCCGATGGTCGGCGGGATGCCTGTAAGCGAGAACATCAGAAGCAGCATCACAAAGGCGAACCACGGGCTGCGCTGGTTCAGCCCTTTAAAGTCGTCGATGTTCTCCGCCTCGAAGCCGGACCGTGCAAGCAGCATGATCACGCCGAACGCAGCAAGCGTGGTCAGTACATAGGCGATGGCATAGAACATCGCGGAGCTGTAGGCATTGGCGGCGGCGAACACGTTATTGTTCACCACGCCTGACAGCAAACCAAGCAACATGAAGCCCATCTGGGCGATCGTTGAATAGGCAAGCATTCGCTTGATGTTCGTCTGGGCGATCGCAGTAATGTTACCGATCGCCATGGAGAGTACGGCGAGCACGGTAAGCATTTGCTGCCAATCCACTGCCAGCGGCAGCAGTCCCTCTACCAGCAACCGGATGCAAATCGCGAAGGTGGCAAGTTTGGGCGCACCGCCCAGAAGCAGCGTTACCGAGGTAGGCGCACCCTGATACACGTCCGGCACCCACATGTGGAATGGTACTGCCCCGAGCTTGAACGCCAGGCCGGCAACAACGAAAACGACACCAAACACCAGGACAGTCTTGTTCACCGTACCTGAAGCGATGACCTTGGCAACTTCCATGACGTCGAGCGATCCGGTCGCGCCGTACAGCATCGAAATACCATAGAGCAGGAAACCCGAGGACAACGCGCCAAGGATGAAATACTTCATCGCAGCTTCCGTCGACCCCGGATTGTTTCGACGCAATGCAACCAGGGCATAGGTAGACAGGGACATCAATTCCAGACCGAGGTAGATGATCAGGAAGTTATTTCCCGAAATCATGATCATCTGCCCGAGCAGGGAGAAAAGCGCCAACACATAAAACTCGCCACCGAGCGAACCGCCGAGCATGCCGCGGTCGGTACCGTATTGCCTGGAATAGATCAGCGTCAGCGCGACGGCCACGTAGGAAAACACCTTCAACAGGTTCGACATCGGATCCGAAACGAACATGTTGTAGAAGGTGTACGTCGTGGTTCCGCTGTTGAAATCCGCGAGGCTCAGTGCAGTACATACCGCAAGCGTCGCTAGCGAGAGCACGTAAGTTATATTCCTCTTCGCGTCCGACAGGAACATGTCGATCAGAAGGATCGCCGATGTTGCGATCAGGAGGAAAATCTCGGGATAGAGCGGTATCAGATTCGTGTTATTCATTTGGAGTTGCCAGGTTGCGCTCGACAATACGGTCTCAGGCCGCGTGGTCCAGTCCTTAATTCAGTTTCGAAACAGCGACATGTTTGAGCAAATCGGAAACCGAGGTCTGCATGACATCGGTAAACGGCGCCGGATACACACCCATGGCGATCACGGCAATAGCAAGAACGCTGAGCATGAAGAATTCGCGTTTGTTCAGATCCGTCAACGCGGCGACATGCGAATTGCCGATCGTCCCGAATACGACTCGCTTGACCAGCCAGAGTGAATACGCTGCACCAAAAATCAGGGCGGTCGCGGCGAGCAGACCGATCCAGAAATTGAACTTGACCGCGCCGAGAATGACCATGAATTCGCCAACGAATCCGGAAGTCGCCGGAAGACCGCAATTCGCAAGCGAGAACAGGACGAAGAAGGCTGCAAATTTCGGCATTGTGTTCACCACGCCACCGTAGTCGGCGATTTGCCGGGAGTGCATGCGGTCATACAGCACGCCGATGCACAGGAACATGGCGCCGGAAACGAAGCCGTGGGAAATCATCTGCACGATACCGCCCTGCACTGCCATATCGTTGAAGACGAAAAAGCCGAGTGTGACGAAACCCATGTGTGCAATCGACGAATACGCCACCAGCTTCTTCATGTCAGCCTGTACCAGTGCGACCAAGCCAATGTAGATGACGGCGATCAATGACAAGGTAATGATGAAGCCGGCCAGCGAATGGCTGGCATCCGGCGTGATCGGCAACGAGAAGCGCAGGAATCCATAGGCGCCAAGCTTCAGCATGATTGCCGCCAGCACCACCGAGCCGCCGGTCGGCGCCTCAACGTGGGCATCGGGAAGCCAGGTGTGCACCGGCCACATCGGTACCTTGACGGCAAATGCCATGAAGAAGGCAAGGAAAACCAGGATTTGCGCATTCAGCGGCAAGGGCAACTGATGCCAGACCAGGATTTCGAAACTGCCGCCAGACTTGAAGTAGAGGTAAAGAATGGCAACCAGTGTCAGCAGCGACCCGAAGAACGTGTAAAGGAAGAACTTGATTGCGGCGTAGACGCGGTTCGCGCCGCCCCAGATACCGATAATGATGAACATCGGCACCAGGGTGGCTTCGAAAAACACATAGAACAACAAGCCATCCAACGCGGAAAAAACACCCACCATCAAACCGGACAGGATCAGGAAGGCGCCCATGTACTGGGAGACCCGCTTCTCGATGACTTCCCAGGCTGCGATGACGACGATGATGGTGATGAACGCGGTCAGCAACACAAACCAGACCGAGATGCCGTCAACGCCAAGGTAATAATTGATGTTGAAGCGATCGATCCACGCCGCTTTTTCGACGAACTGCATCCCATGCGCAGCCTTGTCGAACTGCGTGATTAATGGCAGCGTGACCAGGAAACTGACGATCGATCCGAGGAGCGAAACGGTGCGCACGAGGCCGGGATTATTATCACGGCCGAATGCCAGTACAAATGCTCCGAACGCGATCGGCAACCAGATCGCGAGGCTAAGGTAAGGAAAAGTTGACTGCATCATGGTTGTATTTTGTTTTACTTGGCCAACTTATTTGGCAAACGACGGAAATGGCATGAAATAAACCAGGAAACCCAGCACACCGAGAATCATCACAAATGCATAGTGGTAGATGTAACCGGACTGGAAACGTCGGATCACTCCCGAAAACCATCCGACCAATTTTGCGCTTCCATTCACCACCAGGCCGTCGATCAATGCCCGGTCGCCGACTTTCCACAGACCGCCTCCCAGCAATCTGGCGCCGCCGGCAAACACGAAATCATTGATCCTGTCCATATAGTACTTTTGGTCCAGCAGGGTATGAATTGCATGAAACTTTGCGTAGAACCATGCCGGCACCCGCGGATTGACCATGTAACAGTAATAGGCTGACAGCACGCCGAGGAAGGCCAGTGCGAAAGGCCATGTGATAAAGCCATGCAGGCCCATCGCGACAGCGCCATGGAACGCTTCTGACAGGGTCTTCATCGCCGGATGCGCATCGCTGACAAAGATCACGTTGTTGAAAAAGTCGCCATGCAGCATCGGGCCGATAGTGAAGAAGCCGATCAGCACCGACGGAATTGCCAGAAGAATCAGCGGCAATGTGACCACCAACGGTGCCTCATGCGGCTTCTCGCCCGGAGCAAGTCCGTGATGGTGCTCGTCCGCATGTTCATCGTGCGCATGGTCCTGGTGACCATGATGCGGCTTGCCAAAGCGTTCTTCACCGTGGAATACCAGGAAATACATGCGGAACGAATAAAAGGCAGTCACGAACACACCCGCCAGCACGGCGAAATTCGCAAAACCGGCACCGGCAATGTGCGTTTCATGGACTGCCTCGATAATGCTGTCCTTCGAGTAGAAGCCGGAGAAGAACGGTGTTCCGATCAATGCCAGCGAACCCAGCAGCGAAGTGATCCAGGTAATCGGCATGTACTTGCGCAGGCCGCCCATATTGCGGATGTCCTGATCATGGTGCATGCCGATGATGACCGCGCCGGCGCCGAGGAACAGCAGCGCCTTGAAGAATGCGTGCGTCATCAGGTGGAATACCGCAACCGAGTAGGCGGATGCCCCGAGGGCGACCGTCATGTAACCGAGCTGCGACAGCGTTGAATACGCGACCACCCTCTTGATATCGTTCTGGATGATCCCGAGGAAGCCCATGAACAGCGCGGTGATCGAACCGATGATCAGCACGAAGGACAGCGCAGTCTCCGACAGTTCGAACAGCGGCGACATGCGGGCCACCATGAAAATGCCTGCCGTGACCATGGTTGCCGCGTGAATCAGCGCGGAAATCGGTGTAGGACCTTCCATCGAATCCGGCAGCCAGACATGCAACGGAAACTGCGCCGATTTACCCATTGCGCCGATGAAGAGGCAGATGCAGGCCACCGTCAACAAC
>NZ_DAIUCO010000058.1:0-22724 GCF_036846085.1 Noviherbaspirillum sp.
ATTCTTACGATGTTCTCTTCGCAATGCCAAGGCGTATTTTAGTTATCTTGGTTATGCGTGCCGTCGCGTATTTGCCCAAGCTACCTGATCTCGTTTTCGCCAGACTAGCATATAACTTTTAGGTAGATATTTGCCTTCTTCATATAATTTTCGCCTCGTCATCGAGGTGGACAATGCATTATCAATCGCCTGCCCGCCTTCTTCGAAAAACATTATCTTTGCTCCTCCATTTAGAGGCGTCTTCGTAAGATAACTGAGTCGTGGGCTGATTAATTCCAAATGGGGGTCATAGAACCAACTGCTACCAGACATGCCAAGACAATTTGGATGCAGATCATAGAGATCGGCACAACAACGGTAACATTCTTCCCAACCTCTTTCATTAAACGCTTCAAGATGAAACTTGTGCGTATGAATCTCAAAATATGGCTTAAACCCTCCACTTTTCATCATGAATAAAAGATTTTTGGATGACCGCAAGATACCTTCCTTGAGTATTGCTGACCGCGGGACGCCACGTCGAAAATCCACAACCTGAGCGCCCGCTGCATACAGACGCAATGATGCAAGGCCAAACTCTTTGTGAAATAAGTCATTATTTATGTCGAGCCAAGTCTCTTGCATATCCTTATTGTCAATCATTCTTTTTATATGGGCTAACTGTTGTTCGAACACGCGCTGAGGAAGCGACTTCAAACGCCCAGAATCAATAAGATTAACAATCGATGCACTAATTGTTCCTTTGAGAAAAAAACGTACGCCAGTCACCCCGAAGCGGGTTGAAACATGCTCTACGATTTCATGGCAAGGTTTAGGAAACGTCTTATAACCATCTAATGGACCAAGATTCGTAGTCGCATGTAAAACGAACCTTTCTATTAAGCTTTCGATTCCTATTCCTTCTAGTGAAAGAACAGATTCATTAAGAATGTCAACGGCATTTTTTCGAACATCGGGAATGTGACTCGTTTTGCTCATGCTTATCATTTTTTAGAGTGACTTCGTTGATTCAGGTGGTTGGTATTGACGGAAAAACAGGTGAACTGAGCAAAAATTTATGAGCAAGCTTGTACGTGGATATGAATTATTGTAACTGCCAAATCAATCATCTTACACGTGGCCTTCCCCTGGATTAACGGACAGTTCCGATAGGTATGATGTCACTATCGGAGGAAATAATGACAAGGGAACGAAGGTATTTTTCTGAGGAGTTCAAGCGGGAGGCGGTGCGCCTGGCATCACAGCCCGGATCGAGTAAGGCTGCCATAGCTAAGGACTTGGGGAATTGGTGCGAATCTCCTTGGTCGGTGGTGCCGCGATATGTCCAGCGGCGGCCAAACGGCCGGAAGCAGCACCGACAAGGTGTGAGCGCAAGAATATGAGCGCATGCGCCGGGAACTGGCCAAGGTCAAGACGGAGCGCGACATCTTAAAAAACGCTGGTGGGTTCAACCGGTCAGTGCAACAGTTCTTCGGCTGTCGATGTCGTGAAGTACTTGCCTTCCGCCGAGCCCATATGTCTCAACGCACCTGTGGCCTTGATGTCGACCAGCTCGGCAGGACCAGCCGCGCGGAACCGCAGCGTCGTTCCCTTTGTGGCTTCTACCTAGCAGAAGATTTGAAATAGGCGCACATCATGTCAATAGGCTTGTCTAAGTCCATCCCTAAAAATCCAAGAACCTCAAAAAACCAAGAAAGATTCTCCCCAAGTTCTGGAACGTCTTTCTCTCTCACAGAAAGCAAACATATAGCCAACCTCGCCATCAGCGCATCCTGATTTTGGAGGTCGCGAATTGCCCCCTGACTGTCCAAATAGCTCCACCACGCAGCCGAAGCGGCATTGCGTTCCTCGTCCGATAATCTTCTCTCAAGGTAGTCTTTTGTAAGTTTTAACGGATCATTGATGCGTCCATGAAAATTAATCTTTAATACTGTTAGCACTTGAACGAGGAATCCAAGATAAAGTCGAATAGCAGCAGCGCCATCAGCTGGCCAAATAATTGAGCCGATACTAAAAGTCATTTACTAACCCCAAGATAATTCAAGATGTTGTTGCAAGAAGAGCAGATGACTTTAGGTGTGTTATGACCTGTGCCAGACACACCAATATTTACTACTCGTATAGTTCCACCCGCTGGATTAACACCGGCATTCAATGCTTTATCTAAGCACACGACTTCGGCACAAGCTCCATGCCATGCAGCGCGTTCCGCTTGAGGCGTTCCCATCAAAGCCCCTGTAACTTGAGGATTGTGTGGCACAATTTCACCGCTTACACCAACAAAGACTTTGTCCCCCACACGCAATTCAGCGGCTGCGCCGGAAAGCTTACCTGCAGCCAATGCTGCGTCTGCGGCAGCTTCTGCAGACTTTGCCGCATCGGTGATTTTATTAAGTTTACCAATATACTTGGCAGCGAAGGTAGCTTGCCCAACCCCCGGTACCATCGAGGCAGACGATAAGGCAGCATTACCGTAGTCACCTTCGGCTGCATAAAAAGCGGCGTTTGCCGCATCGGCTGGTTCAAAGCCAATTGCGCCTATGATATCAAGCGTAACGTGAATAGATTCACTTTGAGACGCTCCGGAATTCCCCGCTTCCAAACCCAGGGGATCCCCATACCTCAGCGGGTTGCCGCCGACATACCGTTGACCGTCTCCCATCGGATCCTGGCTGATGAACACCTCGAGCGCCGGATCGTAGTAGCGGGCGCGATAATAATATAGCCCGGTGCCGTCATCCTCCCGCCCTGTGTACGTGAAAGGATTGCGCGGAACGGGGTTGGACTGCCTGGCCTCCATGGCGCCGTAGCTCTTGTAGTGATAGTCGGCAGTTGTCTGGCCGGTCGTTGCATTCACGAGTGCGCTGGTCGATCCGGCGTGGTCATGCAAATATGAAAGGGCGTCCGACGAAGTCGTCAGCTCAAGCACCTCGTCAATGCCTGTCCCATGCAGGAAACTCGATTCGCCATTGCGCAGCATCGACATGCCGCTGTAAAGATATGTTCGCGGCGCGGCGCTACCTTCGAATGACGTGCGCCGACCAAGCGGGTCGTAGCCGAAACTTGCGGTCACGCCCGGCGCTTCCAGGCGCGTTAACTGATCGAGCGCATTCCATGTGAGCTTGCGGCCAGTCGAGTCGCCGATGAGGTTTCCGTTGGCGTCGTAGCTTAAATCGATAGCGCCTGCCGGGGTTGTCACCTTCACGAGTCGATCGGCTGCGTCATAGGTCAGCGTACGCGAGTCTATGCCGGCGGCTGTCTGGCTTGTCTTTTTGGTGATATTGCCGTTGTCGTCAAATTCCCACGTGGCGCGTTCCGGCACTTCGCCGCTTGCCGACGGAATGGTTCCGGTTGCTTCAACCTGCACCAGGCGATCAGACGGATCGTATTGATAGGACCGGGCAATCTCCGTCGCTTTGTCGGTGCGAACGTAACGGGAAATGTTGCCGGTAGCATCAAGCGTATATCGATGGCTTTGAACAGGCGTCGTTCCCTGTTGATGCGTCAAGGCAGTGAGGCGGCTTCCGGCATCGTAGGCGTAGGTCGTCTTGTAATCGTTGGGGCGGGCGAGCGCCGTTCTCCGGCCAAGACAGTCATAGCTGAAACGGTATGGACGGCCATTCTGCGTAACGGTGGTTACTCGCCCCAGTTTGTCATAGGAATATGCGACGGGAGCGTATCCGGTATCAGGTGAGCTAAGTTCTGTGAGCTGAGAACCCGTGTCGTACGCATAGGTAAGCGACCCCTGCGGGCTGCTGGTTCCAACGACGCGATTGAGAATGTCATAGGTAAATCCCCATCGTTGGCCCGTCGCATTCTGAATTGCACTTAACCGGCTGAGTTCATCATAGGTATATTGGAAACTGCTGCCGTCGGCGTAGCTGGCTTGTGTGCGCTGATTCAAGGCATTGTAGGCATACGTGGTCGTTTGTCCCTTGGCATCGGTCGTGGAACGCACATTGCCTACAGCGTCGTAGATCACATTGGTTGTACGCCCGCCGGGAACGGTGAGCAGCGTCGGGCGGTTGAGTACGTCGTAAGACGCGGTGGCCGTGTTTCCCCGGGCGTCGGTCTGGGCGATCAGGTTGCCATTCGGGTCATAGGAAAAAACCCGCGCTATGCCAAGCGGGTTGACAGCACGCGTCAGCCGATTGAGCGCATCATAGGTAAAGCTGGCGCTATTTCCCTTGGCGTCGGCGAAGGCGACCATGCGTGATAGCGCGTCGTAACCGAGCGATGTGGCGTTCCCCAAAGGATCGGTGACCCGCACCAGGTTATGAGCGGCGTCGTAATTGAGAACAGCGGTCTGCTGCATCGGATTGGTCGCGGTGGCGACCTGGCCGCGATCGGTATAGGTGAACACGGCACGGTTGCCCACCGGGTCGGTCACAGCGATCAGGTTTCCCTTGTTGTCGTGCGTGAAACTAGTCACACGGCCCAACGGATCCTTGGTGCTGCTCATTAACTGGAACCTCGGCTCATAGGCAAACTCGGCGGTTCGACCCGCGGCATCCACCGCCCTGACAAGTTGATTGAAGTGATTCAGATGGGCGACGCTGGTCCGACCCGCAGGGTCGGTGCGTGTAATTATTCGGGGGCCGCCACTGTTGTCGAACATGGCAGGCGAGTAGCTGACCATATAGGTCTGGCCAAGGCCGGTCGTGATGCCGGCGAACAGGCCCGACGGATCGTAGCGGTAGACCGTTGTGTTGCCATTCCCGTCCGTTACGCGGCGCGTCAGTTCGTCGGGATATTCGATCTGGATGACGCTGCCGTCGCCGAGAATCTGCCCTGTGACGACACGCGTGTCAGGGTCGTAAACATTCGTCAGGGCCACGGTGCCGCGTGCATCGGTCATCGTGACAAGCTGCCCCCGCGCGTCATAGACCATGCGGGTGGTCTGTTTCAATGAATCGGTTACTCCAATCAGTCTCCCAATTTCGTCATATTCGTACGAGACAGACTGATCCTGCAGGCCGATGGCCTTGGAGATAAAACCCTGCGCGTTGTAGATCAGGTCGATGCCCTTGCCGGTTGAAGGGTCGAAAATCCGGGCGATTTTTTGCGTTGCCGTATCAAGGATAATCTGCACCGCGTTACCGTTGCGGTCCTCGATCCGCATCAGCTTCCCTTGCGCATCGAATAAAAACCGATTGCCCCCTGGCTGGCGCATTTCCGCGCCTTCCATCGCGCCTTGCGCATTGGCGCGGACAACAATGCGGTCGCCGGCAAAGCCGGTTTTGTCGAATGCCGTGAATTCCAGCGTGCCGGCAAGGTCGGTGAATGGCACCTCCGTCAGGTCCCCTGACGAGAAAGAAAGCTGGGTGCCGGCCGCTTTGACCACCGTGCCGTCCGAGTTTGTCTGCACAGTGAGCCGCGCGCCGTAGGGCACTATTCCGGTGCCTTTGCCGAAAGGCCCGTCTTTATCGGCAAGGATGGAATGGTAATAGCGGCCAAGCTGCACCGGGATCAGGCCCGGCGTAGTGAGATCGATCGTTTTCTGTACAAAGGTTCCGCTGAACAGATCGACCGGGTCCGTGTTTCCGTTTGCGAACAAGGAAGAAGAGGTCTGAGGAAGCGTGCCATACGCAATGTTCTGAATAGCTTGCAAAAGCTTCGAGAGCGCGGCCTGCGCAATGTTCGGCGGCGGTGCGGCTGGCGGCGGCGGTGGCGCTTCTACAGGTTTTGTTTCCGCAGTAACGACACAGGTACTTGCAGCGACTTGCGCAGATAATCTGCCTTTTGCAAAGTAGGCCGCCAGCAAAGCCTGGGTGGGTTGGCAATTGAGGAGATTGTTGACATCGTCCAGCGTCGGCTGGGAAATTGCTTGGAATGCCGCTTTACATGCGGCATCCGCCGCAAGCGCATTGAGATATTGCAGGGACGCGGTTTGAAACGCCCGGCCCGGTTCGCTGCATGGCAGCGCTTCTGCTACCGGGGTTTTTATTGCCTCGACATTTTCCGGCAGGTTGTTGCCAGCCGCGGCGTTTGTTGCCGCAGCGTCGGCTTGGCGCACGCGCTCGAGCAAGTCCTTGTCACCGCTTGCGCCAATCGGAGGCGGGGCGGCTTCGGCTGGTGCAATGAGATTATTAAGGATTGCCCCTAACACCGAAAACGGTGCCGGTGGTTCCGGCAGAATCGTCGGCGGCGATGCATCCGAAGCGCCGAGGGCGGCAAGCTGCGTCGATCCCGTCTCCATGGCGCTGCTCACCTCCGGATCAGCGACGCATCGCGCCTCTAACGCCACCGCCGCAGGAGGCGATTCGGTCGCCGCCGCACCGTTATCGCTGCTGCTATCGTTGCGGCCGCATCCTGCTATCGCGACCGCTGCAACAATGAACAGGGTGTAGAGCCAGGTTCGCCCAAGCGCAGCAACTTGCACAGGGCTACCGGCGAAGGACGCTGGTAAGGCACTGCGCCAACAATCGGAAACTGCGGCGTTGGATAGACGAGTTCTCAGCCATAAGGCTTTCGTTGGACGGAATGACATCGATTCCTCCATGCAGAACTGATTTCGTTATGCGCGTTTCAGAAGTGGCGCGTAGGAATTGTTGCTGTTGATACTGTAATTTTTGTGAGTTCTCGTCATGAAGGAGTCAGTGTCTTAAAACGTAGTCCATAAATCGGGTGTGACTTTGATATTTAATAAGTGAGCGGTTTGAACTTTTGGAAGAAGAGCGGCTTTTCCTTCAGAAAGAATCGCGATTGCCGAACGTATGCCTTTGCTATCCAGCTGCGCAAATCTCATGTAAACGCATGATCGATTCTTGTCCCGTACCGGTGTTCGATTATTTTCTGAATTATTCGAATTTGATCTTTTTGGATTTTGCGCTACCGGTTTTTTATCCCAGGGACGCGTCAATGATGGTGTTTTATGGAAAAAAATGGGACAACGTTCTGCACTGCAGAACCATTGGAAATGAATGTCCACGCTATCAGCGATGTTTTGGCACGGCGAATAAAAATAATGCATATAAAACAAATGCTTAGATGTTTTGCCGTGCGTTTCAATTTGCCTTTCAGGAAGAGCGACCCAATTTATTGTTTTGCATTGCGAACGAAATGTTATTTAGCTAATATGGTGACGAAACGAACATTTTATGCTTTCGAACTTCTTCGATCCCGTATGGTTTGTCATCAAAACGGGCATCGAAGCGGAGAAAATGACGTTTCAGCGTGCGGCAAACGACCAGCTCGAATAACTATCAGGAGACAAACCCATCATGCGAAACAAAATCAGTACCGGCCTGTGCTGCCTTGCAGGCAGCCTCTTGCTCGCCGCCTGCGGCGGAGATTCGTCGTCTTCGGCCCTTCCGGACACGGCCACCAATACCAACGTCATCGCGATGCCGTCCGTCACCGGACCAGTTGCGGTCACGGCAACGTCCTACCCGTTCGGCGCGGCGGACCGCACGCTGATGCCGGAAGACCTGAAGGCGGTCGGTTATGTGGAAGAGGAATACTTCGTGAGCGGCAAGGCGAATGTCTACGACTGGCCGGCGCCGGGGGCTGCCGTGGTCCGCACGCCGGATGTGCCTTACACGACCCGGGTTCTGATTCGGCGTCCGGCGGACGGCAAGAAGTTCAGCGGCAATGTCGTGGTCGAGATCCTGAACGCATCCAACCTGTTTGACCTGAATATCGCCTGGGGTTTGTCCGGCAAGCACTTCGTCAATAACGGCGACGTCTGGGTCGGCATCACCAGCAAGCCGGTCACCGCCGAGACCCTGAAACGGTTCAACCCGCAGCGCTATGCGTCGCTGTCGTGGGCAAATCCCTTGCCGCTTTCCGATTCGCGCAACTGTCCGGATACGGCAATCAGCACCATTATCGCCGGCGACAGCTCGCGCACTACCGAGAACGGCCTGTTCTGGGACATGTATAGCCAGGTCGGCGCATGGCTCAAGAGCAATGAGAAATCAAATCCCCTGCGCAAGGAAGCGGGATTCACCGTAGAGCGGCTCTATGGCTTCGGGTATTCGCAGAGTGGCGGCTACCTGTATACCTACATCAATGCCATTCATCCACTTGACGTAAAACGGTACGGCGCTCCGATTTACGACGCCTACCTGGTCGCGGTCGCCGGCGGCGCCTTCGCCGGCATCAGCGCGATCAACCAGTGCGTGCAGCCTCCGGCATTGACCGATCCCCGCCGCCAGTTCAAGGATGTCGGCGTGCCCATCATCCACGTCATGTCCCAATCGGACTACCTGATCGGCATCGGTTCCCGCCGGCCCGACAGCGACGTGCCGGTGGATCGTTTCCGGCACTATGAAATGGCGGGCGCCGGCCACGCGACACCGGGCGAGTTGTACTCCGCCGCCGCACCGGCGGACATCCAGGCAGCCGGCCGCGCCGTACCGCCGATGGCGTGTAACGAAGGTCCGCGCAGCCGCTTCCCGTCCGAAATCCACTTCAACGCCATGTGGCAGAACCTGGATCAGTGGGTTCAGCGCGGTGTTGCGCCGCCGAGCGCGCCGCCGATCCAGGTGGTGGACGGCAAGCCGGTGACCGACGCATACGGCAATGTGGTGGGCGGATTGCGTTCTCCGTTCGTGGATGTGCCGACCAGTACCTGGAACGGCAGTTCGACCGGCGCGAGCTTCTGCTTCATCGCAGGGCACGAGATTCCGTTCACCAGCGCACGCCTTGGCCAGCTGTATTCGAGCAAGGGCGACTATGTGAACAAGGTCGTCGACAATGCGCACAAACTGGTCGGGGATCGATTCCTGACGCCGCGCGACTCGCTGCAATTGATCAAGGAGGCCGCAAGCTTCAACTTCCCGTCGCCCTGATCGGATACGGTGCCGGCACACGATTGCCGGCACCGTGGTCTTTCCGAAGTAGCGCTTGATCGCGCCCGGCCGGTATCAATCCGGCCGGGCCCATTCCCTCAATTCATCGCACTGTCCGGCCCGGCCGGCGGCGCCATCCTGTCCTGCCCGTAGTCGCACAGATCCAGCACCACGCAGGCACCGCATCGCGGCTGCTGATGCGTGCAGACCTTTTTCCCGTGTTTCATGATGACCTGGTGGTTGTCGTATACCTGTTGCGCGTCCCATTCGGCCGGCAGCTGCGCTTCCAATACCCGATGTGACGGGCCCACGGCCATGCCGGCGAGGATCAGTCCGATCCGGGCGGCGACACGGAAATGATGGCTGTCGACCGGCAGCGCCCTGCCGCGGATCGTGCTGAAGGACATCACTGCGGCGCTGGTCTTGGGGCCGACGCCGGGCAGGCGCTCCAGCCATTGCCGGGCCTGTTCAACCGGCCACTCCCGGAGGAACTCGAGCGACAGGTCGCCATGGCAGCGTGCCGCGATTTCGCGCAGCACCGATTGCAGGCGTGGCGCCTTCTGTTCCGGCCAGGTGCAGGCGGCAATCGCATCCTGCACCTGGCTCACCGGTGCGTCGCGTACCGATTCCCAATCGGGAAAGCGTTCGCGCAACTGGCGGAAGGCATGGGCGGAATCCTGGTTGCGGGTGCGGTGTGACAGCATCGATGAGACCAGCTCGCTGAGCGGGTCGATGTCATGGAAATACCGGGCCGGGCAACCATATTCCCGGCAGAGTCGTTCATGAACCTCGGCCACCCTGGCCGTGTTGTCCGGCCCCGGAACGGGAACGATGGCTGCTTCGGGGAGTAAGGATTGCTGGCGCATGGATTCGGGGCCAAGAAAACAAATTTGACCTTGTTGTCCGATGCAGGTTCGGGCGGCCACATGGCGTCATGCGGCGCAGCGACTGGTGGAGGCTGAAAACAATCGGGAAAAGCGTTAAATTGAGATATTGCTTCTTGGAAATGTAAAAAAATGAACGGCGTCAAGAACCACTACGTCGATTCGAGGACTAAATATTGCCGAGTTTTCTACTCTCAAAGGCAATTGGTGAAATGTTTCATTAGAACCGAGGTCAACAATGTCAGAAAACACAATCGTCAATCCTGATCCTTCGGAGGAAAATCCCGCTTCAGGCAGCAAGTCGGATACCCCAGGCGATGCCGGCACCGGTGTCACCAGCACCGTCAAGAATGTCCTGGATGAGCACAAGGGAAAACTGGCGATCGGCGCAGCGGCGACCCTGGGCTTGATGGTGTATTACAAGTGGCGCGAGAAGCGCCTGGCCAAGGAAGATCCGGAGGAGTATGCACGCCTTCAGCGACTGAAAGCCGTCGTGCGGGTAGATGGGCCGGATAAGTCCGAGGCGGCAGAGGGATCGGCCGAGAAGCTTCAGGAAGACAAACCGCCATTTCCAGACCAGAACCCCTTGCCCTGAATCTGTATCCGCCGTGTCATGCAGCGACAGGTTCGCTCTTGCGTGCGGCGTGCCGGCGATCGAGCAGCGGACGATTGCCGGAGCGGTCGATCTTCCGCCGGCGGTATTGTTTGCCGGCAAGGAAAAAATGCATGGGATTGCGGCGCTCTATCTCCGTATCGCCGTAACGCCTGTTGCGAAGACGCGGCCCTGCGCCGCTAAGCCACAAGAAGGCGGCAACACTACCCGCCAGTCCAATCAAAACCGCTTTTCCGACCTGCCATGAAGTGCTTTGGTAGTTCATTCCCGCGTGCTCTCCGTTGTCCAAAAATTCCGTGCCGTCGCAATTTGATCGAGCAATCGCCGTATGACAGGCCGGTGCAATGATTTGTTCTGAGAGTGGAGAGCGGCAGCGGAAAGGACTGGTCGCATGCATTGCCAGCCCTCATGTGCCGGCAATGCACCCGGCTGGGCGCCGTTGACTGTCAAATTTCCCTATCGCCATTTTCCGGTTCGGACGTTAATATTGCGTTTTATACAATATTGCGAAAAAAACATGAGCCGGACTATGGACGACGATGTGGTTGAATACAATCCAGACCGTTTGCTGAACGCCCTGCGCGAACAATTCAGCGCCGAGAGCGATGCGGCCTTGTGCCGCTTGCTCGGCGTCCGTCCCGCAGTATTAAGTCTGATCAGAAACAGAAAACGGTCCGTCGGTGCTTGCCTGATGGTCCGTATGCATGAACTGAGCGGCATGAAAGTGGCCGAACTCCGGAGACTGTTGGGCGACAGGCGGCACAAATTCCGCACGGGCAAGAATGACGCCGACCGAACCATGAAAATGATCGAAGCTAGGAGGTCGGGATTCTCATGACAGTTTCAGTCCAACCGCACCACCGATAAGCATCCCATACGTTTGCATCAAACCGTGCGTGCTCCACCCGGCGGTCTGGACCTCCGGACACGGTCGGCCCTCCCCAAGCTTTACCTTGCGCAACCTGTCGGCTACTTTCCATCGTTCGACGGTCGGATCGCGCTACCATCTCCGCTACGCTTTCATTCCATGCCATGCCATAACGGCGCGCTTTCGTGATTCACGTTTTTCCCAGCGCATAAGCTGCTTCAACAGCGGCTTCCCCAGCCATGACGTAGCTGCAGAACCATTCGCAAAAGAATGCCTATCGTATCGATAACGAGCCCCGCTCGTACGAATGATCTGCCCGCCATTGTTGATGATCCTGTTGGCGCTGATCCTGTTCGAGCATGTGACCGATATCGATCTCCACATCGACCCGACCAGTGTGCATGCCGCGCTGCCTGGTTATTTCCTCAACCTGCACGGTCAGCGCGAACGCGCCGGTCGCGGGCGGCACCGAGACCATCCTGGTGGTGGAAGACGATCCGGCGGTACAGTCCACAGTCGTGGCAATGCTGGAAAATCTCGGCTACCGGGTGTTGAAGGCCGATCACGGCGAGCAGGCGCTGGACGTACTCAAACAGGATGGGTCGGGCGATCTGCCGGGCGATCTGCCAGACTATGATTTCATCATGCTGTCCAAGCCGTACAGCATGATGAAGCTGCGCGCCGCGATCGACGGCTGCACGGCCGGCACCGATCAGGCGCAAGGGCAGGCATTGAAATAGCCTGTCGATCGCAGGCGTCGTGCCGGAAGCGAATCGAAAGGGTGACCCGATGCCTACGCCGCACCCTGCGCCGCACCCTACACGGCATCGTTCGTCAGCGACGCCGGCTTGTCCGCCGCCGTTGCGCCGGCCGCTTCCAGCCGCGCCATGTGCAGGATGGTTTGGCGCATATCCGGTGGCAGCACGAAACGGGCTTCACCGGATGCGGTTTCGAGCGACTCGCCGAAATGCAGCTTGCCATCCGCGCCCAGTTCGGCCCGCCCGCTGCGGGTGAGCGTATCGATGAAGATGCGGAAGATCGCCTTGTCGAAGAACTCGGGCGCATTGAATTCGCGCAGCAATGAAAGACGCTGTGCCTGCAGGTGACAGAGCGCTTCCAGTTCGGCCGGCGTCATGGTGCCCGAGCCGCGGCGGCTCAGCATGGCAAGCGTGATGAAGTAGCGGATCAACGTCGGGCGCACCGCCTGGCCGAGCAGTTCGAGCTGCGCGAATTCGTCGCTGTTCACGTCCGGCGCCGCATACACATCGTTGCGCACCGTGTGGGCAAGCCATCCCATGCCGGTGAGGGCTGCCAGATAACGATCCAGTGCGATGTCGAGTTCATCGTCGGTCCAGCGCAGGAACAGTTCGGCGCGCAGGAAGGGATAGACGGTATGCACCAGTCCCAGCAATTGGGTGCGGCTGAGCGTCACGTTCTGCGCCAGCAGGCAGGCGATCAGCGCGGGCAACGCATACAGGTGAAGAATATTGTTTCGTGCGTACGTCGACAGCACCGCCTCGTCCGGCGTAAAGAAAAGCACATCGCCCAATGCATGCGGCTGGCGCCGGACCAGGCGCAAGCGTTCGCAATACGCAACCATCGCCGCACCGTCCAGCGCGGTCATTTGCATCCGTTGCGCATACGGCGCGGCAAGCGCGAGTTGCCGGTAGCCGTCGAGCTGGCTCGCAAGCTGGCGCGCATCCAACGCATGGCGCGGCGTCGCCAGCAGCGCGAGGCTGGTCAGGTTGACCGGGCCGGCCACCGCCGCGCTGTTGATGCCGTCGGCGATGCGGCGCATCAGGCGTTCGATGCCGGAAGACAGCCACGGCGGCCGCACGTCCTCGGCAACCACCTCACCCTGCCAGCCTGCATGTTCTGCGGCGAGCACTTCCGTCAGGTGAATCGGCTCGCCGAAGTTCACATGCACCTTGCCGAAATTTTTCTTCAGTTCCCGCAATGTCAGCAGGAGGTCGAACAGCGACTCCTTTTTCTTCGGCTGGCCCATCAGCTCGCCGACATAGGTGCGGCCTTCGAACAGCTTTTCGTACCCGATGTACACCGGCACGAACACGATGGGCCGCGACGAATCGCGCAGGAAACTCTGCACTGTCATCGCCAGCATGCCCGCCATCGGCTGGAGCAGGCGCCCGGTGCGGCTGCGTCCGCCTTCAACGAAATATTCGATGGGGTAACCCTTGGCGATCATCATGTGCAGGTATTCGTTGAATACCGCCGCATACAGCTTGTTGCCCTTGAACGATCGTCGCAGAAAAAAGGCACCGCCGCGCCGCAGGATGCCGCCGACCAGGGGCAGGTTCAGGTTCGCGCCGGCGGCGACATGCGGCACCATCAGGCCGTGATTGAATACCACATACGAGAGCAGCAGATAATCGATATGGCTGCGGTGGCAGGGCACATAAATGATTTCATGGTCTGGCGCGACGCCGGTGACGGTATCGAGGTTGCCGATCTCGACGCCGTCGTACAAGCGCGTCCACAACCAGGTGAGGAAACGCCGGGCGATCAGGATCAGCGTGTAGGAATAATCGGAAGCGATCTCCCATGCATAGCCGCGAGCGGTTGCCTCGGCGCGCTCGATTGCGCCCGGGGTGGCCGCGCCGGCTTCCGCTTCGGCGGCGATCGCGGCCCTGACACGGGGTGCATCGAGCAGTTCGTCGAGCTGGGTGCGGCGGTGCGACAGGTCGGGGCCGATGGCGATCTCCCGCTGCCGCCGGAAATGTCCGCGCAATACGCGGGCGATCTTGCGCAGCGTCAGTTCCTGGTCGAGTCCTTCATCGGCGAACCGACGCAGCGACAGCGGCGCGTTGAACCTTACCAGGGTGTTCCTGCCATGCAGCAGGACGGTGAACAGCCGCTTGAATGAACCATGCTTGCCCCAGGTATCGGCGAACAGCAGCTTCCATACCGAATGCTCCTTGTCGGGCGACCGTCCCCACAGGATGGACACCGGCACCAGCTGCACCTCGAAAGCGGGATCCTTGCGCGCGGCTTCCACGAGACGTATGAGGAAATCGGAATAGGGCGGCTTCTTCGATTTGAACCAGGGTTCGGGACGCGACAGGAAAAAGAAGGCGCGCGATTCGCGCAGGCCGCCAGCATCGAACGGTGCAAGCGCTGGCGGCAATCGTGCAAGTTCCGTCTCGCGTGACAGCACCAGCAGATTGGAAAGAAAGCGGCGCTGCAGCACATACACCACCGGCTTGGCCGGGTCGAGACCCAGCGAGACCGGATCCTGCGGCAGCACCTGGGTGCGGACCCATGCATAGAGCAGCTTGCGGGCGGTACGGAGCAGGGGACGGTCGAACGTGAAGGGATTGAACATTCCGGAAAGGAAAGTTGCGGGAAAAATATTCTAGCGCAAACTCGCAGGCCGTCCCGCCGTATTGAAACTATGCTTTTCCGGTGCGCTCTACCTCAAACGGGGGTTCAACCCGCATGCGCGCGAAAGCGAAGCGGCAGCCGGCCTCGATAGCCTGGCTGCAATTTTTCGAAAGCGAAATCGGACAATCATGTCAGCGCCTTCCGTCCTGTCCATTTTCCGCCATGCCGGCGGCGTGGTGCGCGCCTGGCTTCGGCGGGAGCGGATGCCGCTTGGCGCCAATGCGAGCGCCCGGCAGCGGACCGAAGCAGCACTGCGCGATTCGGAAGCACGGTTACGACAAGCGGACCAGCAAAAGGAAGAACTCATCGCCGTGATCGCCCATGACTTGCGGAATATGCTCGCGCCGATCAGCACCGCAGCGCAGCTCCTGAAGCACACCAGCCAGGACCCGGTTCGCATCCGCGAGACCAGCGATCTCATCGGCCGGCAGGTGGTTCATATGACCAGGCTGTTTGACGATCTGCTCGACGTATCACGCGTGAAGCGCGGCCTGATCCAGCTTGACCCGGCGCCCCAGGATATCAAGACGGTATTGAGCGCGGCAATCGAGCAGACGCGTTCTGCGATGACGGACCGGCATCATCAGCTGGAACTGCGGCTCGACGATGACGATGTCGAAGTCAGTGGCGACTATGCGCGGCTGGTTCAGGTGTTTGAAAATTTGCTCGGCGATGCCGCCCGGTACACGCCGCCCGGCGGAAGAATTATTCTTTCGGTGCATGCCGCTGGAAAATCGGTCGAAATTTGCGTCCGTGACAACGGCATAGGTATTGCGCCGGATGTCCTGCCGCACGTGTTCGATTCGTTCAGGACACAGGAGTATCGTCAGGGCGGACTAAGGCTTGGACTGACCTTGGCGAAAAGCCTTGTGGAACTGCACGCCGGTACAGTATCCGCATACAGCAAGGGGGTGGGGGAGGGCAGTTGCTTCACGGTGCTGTTGCCGCGCATCGAAACCAGGGTCGATGCGCGACAGGCAAATCACGATAAAGCTGAGCGGCATGGCTTGATACGGAATGGCGCCGGAGGCGAGTCGTGAATGATGGAGCGATTCGTCCGGCGTCGATGCGAATGAAATTACGACGTCTTTTTCTTCCGGCGCACAAAGGCAGCACCAACCAGACCAACGCCGAGCAATGCCAGGCTGCCCGGCTCGGGGACGGAGGTGCTTGCAGGAGCCACATCGAAAGCGACGTCGCCTATTCCGATGCAGCAGCTGTTGCCGAAGTTGCCGGGGATCGTCATTCGAACATACCGGGAAACGCTGTCGGTGATGTCATAAATGGTTGCGTTGTAGTTTGCCATGTGGCCCGAGAAGGCACCGACCAACATCGAACTGGTGAAGTCGCTCGTCAACGAGGTTTCCAAGGTGAACGACGCCGGACTCGCAGTGATGCCACTCGTACCATTCCACATTACAAATTTGTTGATGCTGAAAATATTGCCCAGATCGAAAACGAAACTTCCGGAGTAGGTTCCAGGGCTGCTCAACCAGCTGTTGCTGTCGCCACCGGAATGGGTGACGCCGGACGATGTGTACGTGTCGAAATCGGTGGCACCGTTACTATATCCAGTGCTCAGTCCTGACTGATTCAGCATGTTGACTGTTTGGTAGCTGCTTCCATACTCTCCCAGCGTATTGTTGATTACCTGGTTGGGAGCCAGGATCACACCGGCGTTTGCAAACCCGCATGCCAGCGCCAGGACGGCACCCAGTTTCCATCTGCTTTTCATCACATTCCCTTATGGTTGAAATATTGGTCTTGTTCTACAGCAATTTGTGCGCCAGGAAATTATTCCACTTTAAATTCAATGGCTTATGCAATGTTCTTGAAATTCGATGCAGTGCTATGTAAAGGTTTTCGACAGCTGTTGTCGCCCTTGCGCTTAACGTCTTTTTGCCGTCATTGCCTGTAAACGAAAAACGCGCGCCGTGGCGCGCATTTCTCAAGACGGGACTTTTGAAAGCTTAAGCGGCTTTGCGCTCGACGCCGATCATCCCTTCCAGCAATTCAAACACCTCATCCTTCGACAGCACATAGCGTTCCAGCAAAGTTCCCTTGATCATGCTGATCAGGTCCTTGTAACCCTTGATCGCTTCCAGCGTGCGGGTATACAGCTCGTCGGCCTTGCTTTCCACTTGCCTGAGCGACTCTTCGTGTGAACCTTCTCCTTTGAGCTGCGAATAGTCGAGCTTGGAGCGGGAATACATCGACAGGCGGTTGACCATCAGGTCGAGCTTGGCGGTGACTTTCTGGATGTCGTTCTGGCTGCCGACGGAAATGCCGCGCGCGCCGTAGAACAGCTCTTCCGCAGCCACGCCGCCGTAGAGCTGCATGATGTCCTGTTCCATTTCCTCCAGCGTCTGCAGCGACACGTCTTCGCCGGACGACAGCACGTATCCCAGAGCGCCGATCTTGGAGACCGATTCGGTGCTGATCTTCAGCAGGTGGGATTTATCCTTCACTTCCGCCAATGTCATTCCCTGGCGCAGGTAAGGATCGATCTGCATGAAGAAGTGGCCGAGTTCATGCAATGCCACGCGCTCGCGCTGCTTGTCCTTCTCTGCCGTGGTCGCGCGGTCGGTCAGGCCGATGGATGCGCGTTCGAAGGCGCGGAACAACACGTCGGTGGTGATCGGCTGGCCTTCCTGGATGGCGATCATGCTGGCACGGTCGACCACGGTTTCCAATAGCGCGGGGCTGAGATTGGCGGTGATGTCGGCGACATAGTCGAGATTCACGTTTGCCCATGCCACGCAGCCGGAATCCTTTTTCGACAGGAAGACCTGCAGCAGCTTGCGACGCTCGGATTTGTTGGGCAGGCGGAAGTTGATCTTGACGGCGAAGCGGCGCAGCATCGCGTCGTCCATCTGGCTGGTGGCGTCGTCGAAGTTGGAGGCGACGACCCAGATCACGCCGGAGCCTTCCTCGCTCTTGACGCCGTCCAGCAGGCTCAGCAGCGTGTTTGCCGTGTCGTCGTCGTACTTGCGGTCGCTGCGGCCGCGCGGCATGAAGAGGCTTTGCGCTTCGTCGAGGAAGATGATGCAGTTGCCTTGCGCGCACGCCTTTTTGTAGATTGCCTGCAGCGCTTTCGAGCCGCCGCCGACGAAGCCGGACTCGAGTCCCGAACCGGACGCCTGTATCAGCGGCACATCGAGTTTCTTCGCCAAATAGCCGGCGAGCTTGGTCTTGCCGGTGCCGGCAGGGCCGGTAAGCATGACGTTGAACGGCTTGTCGATATTGTGAGAACGGTACAGGTCGCGGTTGCGGATCATCTCTTCCAGGTGGGCGACTTCCTGCTTGATGTCTTCCATGCCGATCAGGTCGTCCATGCTTCCCTTGAGGTTGGCCGGCTTGATCAGCGCTGCGCCGGAATTCATGCCCGGCAGGCCTTTCCTGATGCCGATGATCATCAGCACCAGCAATGCAATTCCGATTGCATTGCGTGCGAGGAATGCACCGACTTCCGGCAGCAATCCATTGCGGTTGTCGTCATCCTGCAGCACCGCCTTGTTGGCTTTCAGATAATCGTCCTGCGCGATGGCATAGGGAATCGCATTTTTCAACAGCACTTCGCGTTCGAGGTTGGCGTGCGATGTGCTTGGCACTTTGACCACATGGATTTCGGCGGCGCCTTTGTATTTGAAGACATACCGAGGCGACTGGGACAAGGGCTCGGCGAGAAGCAGGTATTCGAGGCGTTCCTTGTCCGCCGGCAGTCGGGTAATCCTGGAAATGTCCTGGGAATGCACCACGGGGTTGGCTTGTTTAAGCGCCGACGGTTTCCATCCGACCGCTGCGGCGATGGCGACTGCAGTGAGGATCATGAGCAGCGCGCGTACATGAATATTTTTGGAAAATTCAAACATTTTCGAGAAGTCGGGCATCCCAATCCTATTGAGTTTGTTTTGCTGCACCGTGTTGGAATGTGCAGCACGCAAGATTGCTGAAGGGCATGGATACGACAAATGTTTGAAGGCGTGGTTCATCCGAATCCGGATTGATTTTCTGATGGGTTGCGATAGAGGCTAAATCGCCAACTTCCGAAGTGAAACAGGCGGGGATGAGCGAACTTCTCAGGAAGGTTGACGGTGTGTCAGCTTGTCGATTCCACACCGCCTGCAACGTCGCCTTGGCTGCGATGCCGGGGGTGCAATTCAGATAAGGCGGTCCAGCATCTTTTGCGCCTGGTTGGACTGCTCCGGCGTGCCATCCTTGATGACTTCTTCCAGCAGCAGGCAGGCGCCTTCGGTATCGCCGATATCCTGATAGGCAATGGCGAGATGCAGTTTGATGGACATGGGGGACATGTCGTCGCCCGTGGTGGGTGATGCGGCGGTAAGCTGCATCGGCTCAGCCAATGCGATTGCATTGTTGGCAAGCGCCGAAGTCACGGCGCGGGCCAGCTTCCGATTCTCATCGGCAGGAGGCACCGGCGCCTCCAGTTCGATATCCACCAGGGCAAGATCCTGGGCGATGGCTGCCGGCTTCGCCGGTGCCGGCTCGTCCTTCCTGGCAAGCGCGCGCTCGTAGGACGGGGTGATGAATTTCGGCCGGGTGCGAATCAGTGTTTTGGGCTGTGCTGGGGCCGCAGCCGCAGCGTCGACGGGGTGTGTCGTTTCACCATCGCCGCTTTCCTGCCATGACTCAGGTTCCAGCAGCACGGATGGCGCGGCAAACAGAATCGCGTACGCGCTGTCGTCCATGATCTGTTCACGCTGCTTCGGGCGGTCCGGATCGCTCGCCAGCGTGGTCAGGCGCAAGATATCGCGATAAACCGGCAAGTCGAATCCCTTGCGCGTGCCATCGCGGTCATCTTCGATCAGGCCTTTCAGATAGGGAAGCAACTCGTCGGTAGGCCACAGATCGAGAATCCTTTGCACGACATGCGGGTAATCCGGCAATGTCTTCGGCGGTTCGGCGTGGGCGTCCACGTCCCATGGAGAAAGATTGACGTTGAACAGCTTTGCAATACGCTGCAGGATTGCTTCGTATTTACTGCGATCGCCCATCGCGCGGTACACATCCAGCAGGCATAACCAGGGCAGTGGCGAATCCGGCCGCTCGACATCGCTGAACGGTTCCAGCAATTCCTTGACCTTCGCCGGGTCCTGCAAGGCCATCCAGGCTTCCGCCAGTTCCATCACATCGGAGATCTCTTCCGCTTTCAGCGCCGCTTCCGGCGCCGGCTTGGCTTTTTCCGCGCGGTGCAGGAACACATAGGGCGTCATGCTGGTGGTGGTATATGCCGGCTCGTCGGGCGACGCTGTTTTCTCCACCGGTTTGCGGGCTGCCTGCAATTGCGGCGCTGGCTGCTCCTGTGGCATGGTCGGTTCGCGGCGCACGTCGGCTTGCGGGGGCTGGGATTGTGCGGGTGCCGATGCAGCGACGGGGCGCAATGGCCGTCCCGGCACGGTTGCATCCGGATCGTCGATATCGAAGGCGCTCGGATCGAACTGGGTGGTGTTGAAATCGGCATCCAGCTCAGTGGTGTTGAATCCGGAAATGCCGAACTCCGTCGTGCCGTCCAGGGTGTCGGCTTCTTCCACGCTGTCGAATTCGTTGACCACCTGTTTCCACGACGAGGAATCGTTCTTCATCCGCCGCATCTGCCAGATCAGCAGTCCCAGGGCGCCGGCGAACAGGGCCAGCGCGCCGCCGAGCACCTGAAGCCAGATCATGGACTCGGCGCGTGCTGTTTCCATCGCCTCCTGTCCGAGCCGGTTCTGCTGCCGCAAGCGTTCCGTCTCCGAACGCAGGGCGCCGAGTTCCGCCTGTACCTTTTTCAATTGCTCGCGCGTCGTCTCGACGAGGTCTTCATTCCGCAGCAGCGCGCCGAGGCGTTCCTGCTCGGCATAGAGGCGGGCCTGTTTCTGCGGATCGGTTTCCTCGATGACCATGCTGAGCGTGTCGGCAAACTTCAGCTTGAGGGTCAGGGTTTCGCCCGGATCCGGCAGGGCGATGTCGGGAGCGGACATGCGCAGTACGCTGCGCACCGGCTTCTTGTCAGCGGCCTGTAGCGCCGATTTCTCCTTCACCCGCGTTTTCGCGTTGCTGGCTGGCGGCTGCGCGAGCTGCTCATCCGTGCGCATGCCGGTGGCTGGCAGCGCGGTGATGTTCTCCGGCTCCTTCTTCAGGCGCAGCTGTTTCGCTGCCCGCTGGGATGGTGTTGCGTCTTGCTGAGGCGCAGACATTAACCGGTCTGCGCGCCGCGACGGCGCAGGTACCGTAGCAGGGTTATTCGCCTGCGCAATTTGCTGCACCTGCGATTGCAGTACCGGTGTATCGATCGGCAGATCGAGAAGAATCTGGTATTCGCGTCGCACGGGCGTGTCGCAGCCCATGTCGACCAGCACGTTCAATGCCGGCTCGTTGACGGATTGCCTGGTTGATAACTTGATCGATGCGGATTGAGCCGAGCGGCTGAGGGCAATCTGGGGTGTCAGAACGAGCATGCCATCCAGCGACCCGACTTTTGCCTTGATGCAATGCGAGCCATGGTCCAGCGTGTCGTTTCCCACCAACGGGATCGTTGCCCGCAGCGGTTGTCCGAGACTGGAATTGACCTGGATCGGACCAAGTCCGGCCGCCTGCCCCGGCGAAGCGAATGCACCCAACAGCAATAAGGTGATTTGGCTGGTTGCGCGCAACGGCGGAAAGGGCATGATTTATTGGTTTTGGGAATTTAGTTTCCGATTGTAACAATCCGCAATCCATTTCCCATTGACAAAATTCCGCTGCGAGTGGTGCGGCTGCAACAAATGTTACGTTCCCTGCATTATTTCCTTTTTAAACAGTGTTTGCGCACCGGGAACCGGCCCCGGTGTACGAAAAATCGAAAATATGGACCGAGCGTGTCAGGAATTGAGCTGCGGCCTGGCGGGTTGTGATGGTGTGGAGATGTCCTCGAGTGTTCTATCCACTTCGGCGGAGTGCTTGGTCGCAAGGTCGCCAAGCGACACGATACCGATCAGCGCCTGGGTATTGTGGTCCATTACCGGGATGCGGCGGATTTGCGCATCGCGCATCTGCTCCATCACCTCATCCACCGGCTGGTCGTCGAAGCACCAGCTCACATCGCCGGTCATTACCTGCTGCACCGGCGTGTCGTCCGGGGAAGCGCCTGCCGCCACCGCGCGAATGGTGATGTCGCGGTCGGTCACCATGCCGATCAGCTTGTCGCCTTCGCATACCGGAATCGCGCCGACATTCAATTCATCCATCATCTGGGCGGCGCGGCGGACGCTTTCCTGCGGTGAAATGCTGGTGACATCGCGGGTCATGATTTCTGCTACCTGTTGCATTGCAATCTCCTTTGGATGAGGGCTGGCTGACCGCTGTTTCATTGCGCCGACATCGGTAAAAACAGCGCGCCAGCCGGCACTCTTTACATGAAAAATCGGGATCCGGTGCATGCACACGGACGGTTCGGAGCAGGTTGCAATAACGGTGCCTGACAAGAGGAAGGAAACCCGGATTTCGGCTCGTGGACAGGGAGCTTTTCGATTAAAATACTGGATGAATATACAGTTGCGCGGACCCTCAAGACAGAATGCCTGAACGATGGAATTGACCGATAAACTGGAAATCCTGGCCGATGCCGCCAAGTACGACGCCTCCTGTGCCAGCAGCGGCGCGCCCAAGCGTTCGTCACAGGGAAAGGACGGCCTCGGCGCCACGACCGGCGTCGGCATCTGCCATAGCTACACGCCTGACGGACGCTGCATCTCCCTTCTGAAGATTCTGCTCACCAATCTCTGCATCTACGATTGCCAGTATTGCGTGAACCGGCGCAGCAGCAATGTGCCGCGCGCCCGGTTTTCCGTTGATGAAGTCGTCAAGCTCACCACCGATTTCTACCTGCGCAACTATATTGACGGACTTTTCCTCAGTTCCGGCATCATCCAGTCCGCCGATTACACGATGGAGCAGCTCGTATCGATCGCCCGCCGCCTGCGGGAAGACCACCATTTCCGCGGCTATATCCACCTGAAGACCATTCCCGACGCCGATCCGCTGCTGATCGCCGAAGCAGGGCGCTATGCCGACCGGTTGAGCGTGAATATCGAGCTGCCGACCGAGGAAAGCATTGCCCGGCTGGCACCGGAGAAGAAGGTGCATACCATCAAGATGGCCATGGGCTCCATCCGTCGCAAGCT